>NZ_JAMYQZ010000093.1:0-22532 GCF_040321145.1 Mesorhizobium sp. M0514 | reverse complement strand
ATCTCCCCCGCATGGGGGGAGATTGGCAGCTCGAGCAGGCTCGCCAGTCTTGCTACGTCAGCGATTAGCGAAGGCAAAGATGCCGTTGATCTCCCCCCTTGCGGGGGAGATGGCCGGCAGGCCAGAGGGGGGTGGGCGGGAACTCGGCGTTGACTATTGCCGCATCAAATTTTTCTACGGCTCGGCGTCGAATACCGGCGTAAACGCCCGGATCGTGCAGGGCGTCGGGTTGAGGTGGCGGATGCGGACCCTGCCCTGCCCTTCCCAGCTGTCGTCGACCGGTACATCGACATTGCCGGTGTAGAGTTTCGCATTGCCGTCGGGTGCGACGATGCTCGGCATGCGCACGCTCTCCCAGCGGCCGCGGAGGAAGGACTGCACCTGCAGCCCGGTGGTGTCGGTCTCGAGCAGCGACAGGATGACTTTCGCCACCTTCTTGCGGCGGCCGATGACGGAACCGTCCTGGCCGCCGACGTCGAGTTCCAGCGTGTTGGCCTCGGACTGGAAGGGCAGCCCGACCTGCCACTTCCCAGCTGTGGCGCCGGCGGGCAGCGTCACCTGGCCGGAGGCAACCGGCAGGCCGCGATAGACCTTGCCGCCGGCCAGCACGTCGACCAGCTGGCCGTTGAGATGGCCGAGCCCGGAGACGACGTTGACGGGTGCACCCGAATAGGTCAGTCCGCAATCGACCTGGAAGGCATCCTCCAGCATGCCGTATTCGAATGGCGTGGTCATGATTTCGATGTAGCGCCTGGTCACCCCGCCAATGGTGCGCTTGACGATCAGCCAGATGTCGTCGACGCCGTTCTGGCCAGGCGTCACCACGGCGCTTTCAACGACCGCCCAAGTGGGTTGACCGGGGGCGGATCCAGCGAAGCTGCCGCCGAAGCGATGGCGGTGCATGCCGCGCACCTCCTGGCTCGGCTGGTGGGTGTAGCCGCCAAGTTCGCCATTTTCGAGCGGGAACCACAGCATCGGGTCGGGGTCGGTCTGGAAGGCGAGTTCGACCACGCCTTGCTTGGGGATATGTTCCGAGATCTGGCCGATGTCATCGGAGGTGAATTTGGCTGTAGAACTCTGCGTCAGCTCGGCGATCGATTTGCGCGAGCGGGTGACATAGAGGAAGGACTGCCCGGCATCGACCGGGCGGATGCGGGCGCAGCCAAAGGTGCGCGAACGGCGGTTCTTGAACGAGGACGGGGTGAGTGCCTCGTCGATGCCGGAGCCGGACAGTGCCCTGATACCGCCCGACGTGCCGATCAGCAGCGCACCATCGGAATCGGCGATCCAGACGATGTCGTTGGCCTGGCCGCCGCCGGCCTGGACGAATTCCAGCGCGTCGTCATCTTCCTCGCCGAGCGCGAAATTGTCGAAGTCGCCGGTCGCCGATGCATAGACCGAGAATTTTCGACTGAAGGCCAACCGCTCCTCATAGAGCGAGCCCGCCTCGACATATTTTCCGGGCACGAAGGTACCAAGCCGCCAGCGGCTGATCGGACTGAGATCCGGCAAGGCATGGCCATACAGACGAACGGTAACGACTGTCGCGCTCGTGCGCGCTGCAATCTTGGCCCAGCGCCACCGCCCATCCGAACCGAGCAGCCGGATGGCCCGGCCAACGTCCGATGTCTGGAACCCGGTATCATCGTTGATACCGGTGATCGATGACGCCGTCAGATTGAACGGCATCATAAGGTCGCCGTCCTCGTTCGGCGCCCATTCGGCGAAGTCGGTTCTGGTACTGTCAGAGCCGCCGCCACCGTCCATGTCCATGCGCAGATATTCAAAGGCGGCCTTGTTGAAAAATTCGAAGAACCGGCGCTCGGAGTTACCCCAGCCTATCTGGCCAATCCGCGAGTCGATGGTTGTCCATGTCGATCCGTCGTTCGAGCCCTGGATTTCCCATTGCGTCGGCATGTTTTCTGCTTCCGACGCGCTGTTCATGGCTTGCACCCAGTAGGCGTTGCAAACCTTCTGCGCTCCGCTCGCCTGCCGATATTGGACCCAGCCATTGGTGCCGGCACCGATCTCCGCACCTGTTCTGCTGTCCTTGTCGAAAATCGCCCACGCTGACGCGGAACCGTTGCTGGCCAAAGCCGTTCCGGCCGGAGCCGTCAAGCCTGTCATCTTCGGCACGTACGAGCCGTAACTGGCCGGCGTCATCGTGGTGCCGGTCGTGTTGATTGGGTCGTAAGGGCCGTCGAGGAACTCGTAACCTGCCAGCGTCCATGTCGTGTGGGCGGTGCGGGTCAGCACTTTGGGCGCATAGTTCTTGTGGGTGATCCACATCTGGTCGGCTGACTGGACATAGGCGAGGTCGAACAAATCGGCCTCCAGATAGGGCGAGGCCACCTCGACCGTGCCGACGCGGGCGCCGTAGGCATAGACGCGGATATAGAGGTCGCCGAACTCCAGGCAGTAGGCCTGCTCGGAGGAGAAGATGAAGGGGATGGCGCGCGTCTTCCTGGCCGAATTCTTCACCTCGTTGACGAAATAGCTGCCGCCGCGGGCGCGGATACCGCCATGCGGCAACGTGACGAAGTTCTCACATTTGGACAGCGCCGCACGATAGAGATCGAGTGAGGCGCGCGCGTGCAGGCGCGGGCTGATTTCGCCACGGGTGAAAACGTCCTGGATAGGGTAGAGCGCGGTCATCGGGCAGACACCCTGAAGTCGCCGCGCTGCTGCGCCCAGGATGAGGTGTAGAGCCGGCCGCCGCGCTGGATGGCGTTGGCGGCGAAGGCCGCGTCCAGCGCCCGGTCATAGGCGGAGCGGGCGATGTCGATCATGCCCGCCTTGTGCGTCAAGGGATGCGCGATCTTGATGGCAAGGGCGGAGACCAGCACTTCGGTGAACAGCGCGTCCCAGTCGTTCGGGTCTGTAAGGTTGGTGATGTAACGGATGATCAATGGACCGGACCGGCCGCAATAGATCAGCCCGGCTTCCTGGCGCCAGGAGATCGGTATGCCGTCCGGCTCGCCATTTGCGGTCAGCGGCAGCGGCCGCAGGCAATCGGCGGGCAGTTCATAGGCGAAGTTCAAGGTGCAATTGCCGCTGCCGGTGTCGGCGCCGGCGACGCTGGCGGCAAGGATGGCGAACACCCAGGCGTGCCTGGCGAGTTCGGCTTCCCGCGTCAGGTCGAAATGCAGGTTGAGCAGGCGCGCCGCCTTGACGTCCTGGTCGAGACTGTCGATCGGCGCCTCGTCGAGGACGGCGAGCGCCATATTGGCGATGTCGAGCGGGGTGATGGCCATGGATCAGCGCCTCGTGGATGGTGGTTGATTGGGCAAGGGTATATGGCGGAGCGCCAATCTCCCCCCTTGCGGGGGAGATGGCCGGCAGGCCAGAGGGGGGTGCTGTCCCGCCGACCTGACCTAATTTGGAGAAGCGGTTGTGGGTTGAAGGGGGTTGAAGGGACCGGAAGTTGGCGATCCTTCACACCCCCTCTGTCCTGCCGGACATCTCCCCCGCAAGGGGGGAGATCAGCAGTTTCGGCGACCCGCTGGCCGGACGAAAGGTACTATGCCTCGGTCGTTTTCAGCGCGATGAACGTCATGCTCTTGACGCTGGAGGCCGTACGGTCCCAGTTTGCCGCCAGCGCGAGCTCGGCGTCGGTGGCGAACTCGCCGGCCGAAGACGCGTCGAGGAAGCGGGTGCCGGGCACATGCGGCACGAAGTGCCTTCGGCCGACCATTTCGGTGACGCCGCCGCCATGGCCCTGGCGCGGCTTGCGGTCGAACTCGAGCGGCCCGCCCTCCGTGTTGACCGGCAACTCGTTCCACAGGATCGCCTTGTCCTTGAACATGAAGGCGGTGTAGACGCCGGCCGCCACCGGAATGTCGTCATCGACCACGCAGCGCAGCCCCATATAATAGGGGATGAGCGGGCCGCCCTGCTCGGAGGACGGCACATAGTCGATGAGGTCGGCGAGCTTCAGCGCCTTCATCTGCTTGGAGTGCATCCAGATCGTCTTGAACTTGTCCGCGCGGTCGCCCATCAGATAGGCGGCCTCGATGATGTCGGTGTCGACGATGGAGGCGCCGGTGACGCGCACCAGGTCGCTGCCGTCGTTGGCGATGTTGTCGGCCACGACCCCTTTCAGGATGCCGAGCAGGGTCAGCTTGTTGGCGCGCTGCCAGTATTCGGTCTGGCGCTTGACGATCAGCTTCTGCGGGTCGTCGCCGGCCAGGATCGAGGTCAGGTCCGGAACGCCCCAGGCCTGGGCGCGAACATTGCGGGCGGCGACCTCGCGGCGGGCGCCGATCTTCTTCATCTCGATGGAATCGGCCGGATCGTCATTGACGGGTTCCGACGGATCGTTGCCGAGATCCTTCCAGCCGGGCATGTCGACGGAACGGCCGCCCATCGACAGCTTGGCGGTGGTGGCCGGGTCGTTGAACAGGATGCCAGCCTGGAAGATTTCCAGCGACTGGACGTGCTCTTCGAACGAGTACTGGGCATAAACGGACGGAACGATCGCGTCCGCGATACGGGTATAGGCGTCTGCCATTTTTCACTTCCTTTGAGGTTTGATGTGGCGGCGGGTAGCTCGGGATCAGAGCGGGTTGTTCGGCATCCATAGATCCGGGTTTTCGCCCGCTTCCCGCGCCAGCCGCCGGGCGCGGGCGGGGTCGCTTTTGACAAGGGCTGAAATCGCCGAAATGTTGCGATCACCAGTGGCGTTGCGCTTGAACGGATTGCCGCCGCTCACGGCCGCGCCGCCGTCGATCGTGTCTTCCCTGAACATCGCCTCGCCGACGGCGTGAAATGCCTTGGCGATCTGCGGATCGGTCAGCGCCCCGTCCGGCAGAAGGATGCCCTTGGCCTTGTAGGCGTCGACCAGGCCGAGCTTCTTCATCGCCCGGTTGGCGACCTCCAGTTTCTGGCGAAAGCCATCGCTGTCGGTCGGTCCCCAGTCGCGCACGAGGTCGTCATGCGTTGCCTCGACCGAGCGGGCAAGCGCGATGTCCTGGCGCGCGGCCTGCTCGGCCATGTAGCCGACGAAGCGGTCGTGATAGGCCTGCGCCACTTTGGGCGTGGCGCCGGCCTCGACCGCCCAGGCCTTGGACGCCTGGGCAAGCTCGTCCGAATAGGCGAAGTTTTCCGGCAGCCCATCGGGCCGCCTGTACTCGACCTTGTCAGGCGATGTCAGCGGACGCATGGTCTCGGGCAGCCGGGCATGAAACTTCTGCCAGTCTTCCGGGGATGCGTCCGATGCGGGAACGCGCAGGCTTTCACCCTGCTGGCGTTCCAGTTCCGCATAGGATGTGAAAACCCGATCGAGGTTTTCAGCCTTGGTCCAGCCCTTGGCTTCAGCGAGCTTGCGGTTGCCTTCGGAAAGACCGTCAAACCAACTTTGGCCGACAGGCGCGGCGGACCCGTTCTCCGCGCCTGCCGGTGGCCGTACTGGGTTGCCCGCCGGCTGCGCACGCGCCGCCACGGACCCGGAATCTGCCAGATCTGTCATGAGTGGATTCCTTTGATTGTTGTTAGAAGGAGCCGGCGGCGAAGCTTGGTATCTCCCCCCTCGAGGGGGAGATGGCCGGCAGGCCAGAGGGGGTCGCTGCGCGTGGGGCGCCGACCTCATCTGTCGCAGAATGGGAGTCGCATCCGGTCGCACCGACCCCCTCTGTCGCCTTTGGCGACATCTCCCCCTCAAGGGGGGAGATTAGCGGCTACGCGTTGTCGCCCCAGTTTTCCCACAGCAGCGTGATCGTGCCCGTCACGGCAATCGTCCCGTCGGCATCGATATCCGTGCCGGTCGCAAACGCCAGGTTGAGGTAAAGGTCCACCGGCGTCGTCGTGCCATCCAGCGTCGCGGCTGCCGCGACATCCGCGGTCGAGGCAGTCGATAGCGCCGCGCCCACGCCATCCAGCGTGCGGGCGGTCGAGGCCAGCACATTGACCATGGCGCCGGCAAGCGTCGCGCTGGAAGCCGCCGCCGAACCGAGCGACCAGGTCAGCGCCGCATTGTCGTTGATAGTCGCCGCGCGGGTGGTCAGTACCGCAAATTGCAATCGGGCCGTGCCGCCCTTGATGCGCACCTTGCCGTCGGCAAAATCGAACAGCTTCTGGCTGGCATAGGCCAGCGCATCCGCGACCGGCACCTGCATGCCGGCAAGGGTGAAGACGGTGCGGTACGAGCCGCCCTGCCCCGTGGTGACGGCCTTGAGGCCTAATTTGGGCGGGGCAAGTCCAGCCTCGCGAGCGGCGGCGCGCGACAGCGTCCGGGGAAGACCTCGGGTCATTGGTATCTCCATTTCTGTTTGGGTGAGGAGTGGTGCGCGCAGCGCACGGAAAGCCAATTGCTTGGCTTTCCGAACGACGAACGCCCGAAGCGACAGCGAAGGGCCGGATCAGTCCACTGCTGGTATCCAGCAGTCAGGCGGCACAGCGGCCTCGGAATTCGATTCATGCAACAGCGCTATCGCCCTGTTCGCGCAAGGCGTTTCCGCTTTGGCGACCATCATCTTCAAGGGCTGAGAAACCATGTCGCATTTCGTGAGCGGGCGTGCCGCCGTTTGGCCGCAATGCGCCAGCAACTGGCAACCATTCGCTCCAATCCGCGTTTGGGGCTTCAAAGGAGTTCCAAGATGATCATCAGACAAGCCATTGCCGCCGTGCTCATGACTGCCGCTCTGGCAGGCTGCGCGACCCAGACCGAGCAGCAGCAGAGGGCGACCAACGGCGCGCTCATCGGCGGCGGCGTCGGCGCGCTCGCCGGCCAGGCGCTGGGCGGCAACACCAAGAGCACGGTGATCGGCGCCGCCGGCGGCGCCCTGCTCGGCGCCGTCATCGGCCAGGCCACCACGCCGCAGCGCCGCGGCGAACAGCTCTGCCGCTACCAGGATCGCTACGGCCGCATTTACACAGCGCCCTGCGACGACCGGTACTACAACAACGATTATTGAGGACTAGCCGCCTTCTCCCCGTTCACGGGGAGAAGGCGCCCGAAGGGCGGATGAGGGGCAGCGCGATCCTCTGAGAGGCTGGCGCCAACCCTCACCTGCCTACCGGCATCCTCTGCCGCAATCGTCCGAATTACCGTTCAAGCTCCGGCAAGATTTTTTCGTCGAGAAATTTGAGGCGGCCAGCCAGCATTTCGGCGTTAGCGGGATTTGCGTCGACATTGACCGGTATCAATTTCGCCACCGACTTTCCTTGTCGCGCTGCCTCAACCCAGTCCTCAAGGGCACCGATATAGCCATCAAGAACCTCGAAAGGCGTCCTGGCGTCGTCTGCAGGGATATATGTCGGCGGTACGTCGCCAACGATCACCCAGATCCATCGGTTCACATGTCGCGGCTCTATCTCGAACAGGAAAATATAGATTATTCCTTCGGCGCCATATCCGAAATATTCTTCTTTGATGGATAAGACCCAGGTGTAGAATTCCAGATACTGCCGTGCCTCGATCCGGGCGGCATCAAGATCGTCATCGGCGGTGCTGATGTTGGCCGGAGGCAGACGCATAACGCTGCTTAAGTCTGGTTTGGCGGTCTCCATGGCTAACTCCCTTGCGACCTTCGTCTAGCCCAGCGCGCATGATCTCCGGAATACGGTGACGGTGCACTTATTGTTCTATTTCTCTGTCCGACGGCTCACTCAAGCGATGTGGGCGACCGATAAAATGCACTGTCACCGTAATTCCAGCGCCGCCCTACGCTGAATCTCGATAACTCGATTCCAGTAACGCACCAATTCAAAATGCTCTTGCCTGGTCAACCAAATCTTGTTCTCCAGACTGACTGGATCACCACCAACGATCACGGGTTTAATCTCAAACAGCTCCATGCCCTTGGGACGCGAATTTCCGTTTTTGTCACTCATTTTCATTGCCCCAACCTAGAAAATAGATCGGCGAGGTCACGCGCTATTATTTCAGCGGACTGCCGATTCATACCTATGAATGGGATGCGTACGATTGGCTTGGCTGGATCTTCAGTGTCAAAGCCATAGCCTTCACCTCCTCCGTTCGATGCGAACAGGAGGATGCCTGGTGCATATTTTTCGACTTCATATTCTCGATTGAAGTCGCCCAATTCTTCGGCTTTAAAGAGGATAATGTAGTTATCGCCAACAAAACCTTCGCCCCCATTATGTTCTTTGAGAAAGTCGGTATAGTCCTTGGGAAGCTCGACTCCCGGGCGTGCAGACAGCCCATCGACGACCGCGGATTCGGCCGGCGCGTCAAACTGTCCCTCGGTTAAGATATATCTCACTGCTATCCTCCCAGGTCTTTAGCCAACTGATTCCACCATGGCGTAACTTGTTGCCGATGGACATCGCGAGGCAGAACGATCTTGTTGGAGGCGTCGATCGACTGGAGAGGCCGGTCAGCGTTGCGCAGCCGCGACAACAAAAGCGCGATCCCTTACTGTTCGTAAGGTTCGACCACTGCAAACGGTATTCCCAACGACTCCAGCAAATCGAGAACGCGTTTCGAGATGACAAGAAGATAGCTCGCTGCGACCCCGAAGTCATCGCGGCCAGCCTTCCCATCCACTTTCAACCAGACGAAGGGTGGAAGTTCCTGCCCAGGTTGATGCTCATGAAACTCTTCGGATGTTGTTACTTCGGCGTCTGCGAATGTGGCACCTGAAAAACCTATCTTTTGCAGCGCGTGCTGCGCATCTTCAGTGACGAGGTTGCACGGGAAGGTCGTAACGAGCACGTCCCCGGTCCAACCCTCCACGACATGGTGAAGCTTGCTCACCATTGGAGGGTGAACGCTCGGATCAAGAATCGTGTGGGGTCCGAGCCCACCTGCAACGTCCGGCTCGATGTAGAAATATTGCATCACTCACCCAAAGTCTTGCGGAGACGTTACGCAGCTACCAAGGCAAGACGCTCACTGGTGCTTGAAAGCGGCGCCAAGCAGCAGCCTAAAGCTGCAGCTCAAGACCCTTCAAAAGGCTCGATCAACGCATTGGAGACCCCCAACAGCTTCAAGACGTCGAGAACGCTCTCTGAGACAACAAGTCTATAGTCCTTGGCTATCCCGAAGTCATCGAGGCCAGCCTTGCCGCTTACTTTCAGCCATACGAAAGGCGGAAGTTTTTGATCGGGCTGCATCTCTTCGAACAATTCGGACGTTGTCACCTCGACTTTGTCGAAGGTTACTCCTGAGAATCGGCTCTCTAGAATCTTACGCTCCACACCTTCGGTCACGAGGTAGCACGGGAACGATGTAACCATCGCATCGCCCAACCATCCATCGAACTCATAGTGTAAACGTGTTACAATGGGCGGATGTACGCTCGTATCCATAACAGAATTATCACCAGGACCGCCTGATACTTCCGGCTCAAGATAAAAATATCTCATTATTTACCTATTGGAGGGTTGAATAGGTGGCCATATTTTTGGTCAATTTCGGTCGCCTTTTCCAACAACTTTTTCAACGTGGTGGTTGGATTTTGCCTGTAGAAGGCGTCCCACTCGCGTCGGATGGTACTCAGGTGCAGAGTGGAATTCAACTCCTTAGGAATACCACGCAAATTTTCGAGCGAATGCATCATTTCTTGACTAATTATTCCAATATATCTTTTCAATACCTTTTGCTCAATTCGATGGTGGACGAATACAATATCAATTAATTCTGGATATTCTCGCAGAAATGTTTGCCGATAATTTTTGGAGAAGGCTCTTAGAGCCGGCTCAATCACTTCCGCGGCAATTTCTTTGCCTCGAAGAAGATTTTCGCCCCATCGAGTACCGGTTGCACCCTCGGGGGCAAGGCCCGATGCAGTACGCAAAGCACTTGTCGCAAACTTCTCAAGCGGCTTGCTAAACTTGCTTGCGCCGCCGCGGACAATGGCCAAGCCTTTTGCAGCAGCCTGGCCGAGTGACTCTAATGCTAGGCGTCCTTCGGCAACGGCCCCCGAGCCAGGGGTGACCGGCAGTTGCTCGAGGAAGCTCCAAGGAGAATCCCGTAAATCCTGGAGAGCCAGCCCAATGTCATGCGGGGCTCGGCCCAGGGATTCGAACCCTTCACTGAGATAATTGCCGAAATCCTCCGCGGCTTGTTGGAATGCAGATTTTGGGTTGTCGGAATGTACAGATGAAGGGAGTTCTTGCCCCGTCGCAGCAGTGGTGATCGGGTCGACTTGATTTGGTCGAGAAAAGCCAGATTCCTCCAGTTGCTGAGACAGAGCTTCTCGAATGCTAGGATCTGGCCCCGCAGCCAGAAGATCACGCAGGCTGGCATCCTTCGCGGCCTGCGACATGTCGTTGTTGCGGAAGGCGTCGATAATGCTTTGGACAACAGATTTTGGTAGCGGTAGGGGTTTCTCGACGCCCAGTTGCCTTTGGGCCGCGATAGATAGAGCGATGGCCCGTCCGTATTCCTTTGGGTCTCGCGATTGTGAATTGTTGTCCGCGCTAGTTGCCTTGCTCCAAGCGGCGTCAACGTTTGGAAAAGCCTCGCGAACATAGCCAGCAGGGTCCGCGCGCCTGAGGTTCAGCGCCTTAAGTGCGGCAGCAACTGTAACCTCATACTGGGCCTGCTCCTCATTGGACCTGCCCGGCCCAGGCTCGGCATCGCGTAGTGCCGCGTGGATCGATTGGTTGGGCATGGTCCGCATGCCAAAGGCCAGACGGCCGACGTCTATCCTTCTTGCAAAATCCCCGTACTGCTTGCCGCCCTCCTCCACGCCATAGACGGCAGCGAAGGTTTCCGGGCCGGGCGTCCTGCCGGAATAGACGCCAGTGGTTGCGATGGCGTCTGGCGCGTTCTGCGCGGCTAAAGCAATATCAGTGCGGGCGTCGATCAAGCGTGCCGCATTTGCCGCATGCGCCTGTCGAACAAGTTCGCTGGCAGCGTCGGGCGACAGATCGGCAAGCAGCGCATCCGTAGGCAAACGGGCGAGTTGCGCCCCGCGGCCTTCCTTCTTGGGCGCCATTTTCGGGCCGCCCCCAGAGGAACCGCCCTCAGCGCGCGCGCTATCGCCGGCGGCCTCGCCGCCGGTGGCCGGCGTGCCAACGCCGAATATTTCCAGCGCGCGCTTCGGGTCCCTGGAAATCAGCGCCTCGAACCGCGCCTTGGCGGCGGTGCTGTACCAGTCCTTGGCCAGTTGCTGCCGGATATCAGGATCGACCCCCATCTTGTCGATGAGATCGAGCCCGTTCCGCCTGGCCGCTTCGAAGGTGAGGTGGTCGTCGGGGTTGGCCTTACCGATGGCAATGGCGTTGGTTTGCAGCGCGGTGTCGACTTGGGTCCGCTCATAGTCTTTGCGGCGCTGGAGCTGCTGCGCAGCCATCCGCCACGCACCCTCCGTGCGCAACGTCTCCTTGCGAGCGCCGAGGCCGGGATGCAGCTCGGGCGGCACCTGGCTCAGGAAACCCTTGAACAGCGTGTCGAACCGGCCCGTTTGCAGCACACGCCCCGTGTGTGGGTCGACCTGGCCATACATGCCTTCGTGCAGGCCGGCGCCATCTGCCGGCGCATTGGCAACTGCGTCGGCCTCGGCCTTTGCGATCTCGCCATCCAGCTTGCGCGCGGCGATCTCGGTGTCGAAGGCCTGCTGCTGCGCCATGAGCCGCTCGTAGTGCTCGGCAACCTCCTGCCAGTAGCTGTCGAGCGGCTGCGCCGCTGCGCTCACCGGCGAGGCATCGGCATCGCGCCGCCGTTTAGCCACGGAGAGAGGGATGATGTGTACCATTGGCTGTTCCCTGGCTTTGAACAAAGGCGCGCTGCGCTGGCGATCACGGCAGGGCCATGGCGCACGCACCGTGGCCGTTTGCGCGCTTTGTCGGATCGGTCTTTTTTGAGAACCAGTGAGATGTCCGGCAGCAAGGCCGGCGGGACAGCGCCCCCCTCTGGCCTGCCGGCCATCTCCCCCTCAAGGGGGGAGATCAGCAGCTTTGCTCTTGCCGACAATCCTGCAACGTTGGTGATTGGCGAAAGTTGACAAGAGAGCCAATCTCCCCCCTTGAGGGGGAGATGGCCGGCAGGCCAGAGGGGGGTGCCTCGCGCCTCCGGTTCGCCCTATCTATCCTCAGCCCGTGCCGCCTTCTCCAGCGCAGCCAGCTGCGTCTCGTCCAACGTCAGAAATCCCATAATGTGCTGCACCACTTCAGCACGCGCATTGCTGAGCGCGCTGTGCAATTCGAAGCCGTTCGGCGTTCTGGTCCTGGCCATCCACTCGCCATAGGACGGGCGGCGATAGTAGCCGACGGTTGCTGCGAGGTCGGCCAGCACCATTTCGCCGTCCTCGCCGGAGAAGACCCTGAGATAGGCCTTGGTCAGCGCGTCGCGCGCCTTGGCGGGACCGCCCGTCTGGCCGGCTCGGGCGAAGCGTTTGGCGCTCATGCTCCCTGCTCACTGTTGGCGGCTGGCGCGGCCGGCACGGCCGTCGCTTGCCCGCCGGCGCCCGGCGCGGCCGATCCGGCCGTCGCCTCTCCGCCGCCGCCCGCCTGCTGCATCAATGCGTCGAGCAACCCGCTGTCGCGCGCCTGAACGGCGGCCGGCACGGCATCCTTGGCGACCTTGCCGGCGGAGGCGATCGCCGCCATGCCGGCCTGGGCTTGTTGGGCCTGTGCTCTTGCTCCACGCAGACCTTCCACCTCCTCCTTGCGGCGAAAGATGCGCTGCGGGCTGCGGCCGGCGCTCTGCACGATCTTCAGCGCTTCGTCGCCGTCGATATTGTCCATGATGCCGGGATCGAACTGCGCCATCTGCATGGCCGTCGTCACCACCTGGATGGTGTCGCGCGCCTCAGCCGAGCGCCTGAGCACGTCGAGCGGGCCGGTGAAGGTCGGCCGCACCGCCTTGCCGGCGAGGCTGTCCGGCGGCGCGAAGCGGCTGTCCTCGTCATAAAGGCCCTTGTCCTCGAGAATTCCGAGCTCGCGGTCGAGATTCGAGGCAAATCCGGCCTGGATGATCGAACCCGAGGGGCCGAGCAGCGCGCCCTTCTCTTCCTGGCGAATGAGCGCTTCGGTCGCCGTCATCTGCGGGTTCTGCACCAGCGTCTGGAACAAATTGACGAACATCATGTCGCGGATTTCCTCCGCCCGGCTCGCCGCATAGTTGAAGGCATAGGTCGGGTTCTGCCCGGTCGCGATCGGCTGGATCAGCGGCCTTCCATTGTCGTCGATGAGGCCGGGATAATTCTCACCGGGGTTGAGCACCGGGACATAATCGAGCCTGGCCTTCGAGGCGGTGGCCGGATCGGTGATCTGCTGCAGGGCGCGAAGGCCCGAGCGGCGCACCGCGTTCTCCTCGCGAACCGTCGTCAGCGCCTCGATAGCAGGCGAAATGCCATAGGGGTCGCCCTCGTAGCGGCGCCAGTTGAAGGTCGACACCGGGAAGGAACGAAAACCGCTTTCCCTGACGATCTCCTCCTCGTCCTCGATGACGTGATAGGAGGCGAAGGCCGTGTCGAGATACTGATAGTCGCCCGACAGCCGATACATCTTGCGTTCGTCGCGCGGCTGGATGCACTGGATCAGCGAAATCTTCGTCTCGCATTTGGCGGGGTCGTCGACCAGCATCTTGATGCGCGCCGGCAGCTTTTCGTAGCCGAGCAGCTGCGCCGCCTGCCTTGCCGTGCGCTCATAGCGGCGATGGAAAATGTCGACCTGGCCCCAGCGGTTGCGGGCGAGATAGCCCTCGACCACGGGGATCGAGGCATAGCGGATCAGCGTGCCGCCAAAGCCTTCCTCGGCATAGAGATAGGCCGGGCCGTAGCGCACGACATTGCGCAGGCAGGCCTGCGTCGCCGGCACGAAATTGGAGTTGGCGGAATAGCGCAGCGCAAACAGGAAATCGCGCAAGGCTTCCGCCCATTCCTTCTCCTCGTCGGTCTCCTCGTCATTCATCTGCGCGGTCGTCAGCCCGTGCCATTTTTCCGACTGCGGGATGATCAGGCTTTCCAGCCCGGCGGCGAGGCGATTGGCGGCCGAGTTGATGGTGTTGGCGTAGACACGTGCGCCCCGCCGCTCCTGCCGCTCGGCCTGCGAGTCCGGCCCGCCCGTCCTGCGGCCGCTCCAGACGTCGGGCGCATCGGGATCGCAGAATTCCGCGACCTGCTCCCACACCGCCTCATACTGGCAGCGCTCGGTCTCGAGCTCGGATTGGCGGGACAGGATATCGCGGGCACGGGAATCGGTCATGAGAGGCTCGCTCGGGTAAGGAAAGGGATGGACGGCGAAGCGGCTGATCTCCCCCCTTGAAGGGGAGATGGCCGGCAGGCCAGAGGGGGTCGCCGCGCATAGAGCGCTAGCGTCATCTGTCAGTGCTGGGAGGTCGCGTCCCGTCGTACCGACCCCCTCTGTCGCCCACGGCGACATCTCCCCTCGAGGGGGGAGATCGGCAGCGTCAGCCGACTACGCGCTGCGCTTGATGCCCTCGAGCACCGGCGCAGTTTTCCGGCCAAAGCGCTGGACGACGAAGCGGCCCGCCTTCTGGCCGGGGACCTCGATCAAAGTATAGGTGATCCAGGACAGCAACGTCACCGTCGGCAGCACAACGGCAACGACGATGGCGAAGCGCAGCGGCGCCGACAATTCGTGGCCGAACTCACTGATGACGAACGCCGCGACGGGCTGCAGCACCAGCAGATGGATCAGGTAGATGCTGAAGGAAAGCTCGCCCATCAGGTGGAAGAACCGGTTGCTGAGCGTCACGGCGATCGCTCGCGCCAGCGTTCCCGCCCTTCCAGGCAGCATGCGGTAGAGAACCAGCGCAAAGAAGCCCGCCACCAGCGCTTCACGCACCAGAAGCTTGCCCAGCCCCTGGTCGCCGCCAAAGGGCAGCGCCGCGAGCAGCAGCGCCAGTGCCAAGTACAGGATAGATCGCGGCTGGCTCTGATGCACGACTCCGGCCAGCAGCATCCCGCACAGGAATATCTGCATCTTCAGCGGCAGAAAGGACGGCATCGGAAAATGGATCGACAACAGCCGCATCGCAAACACGATGACGCAGCCGGCCGCCGCGACCACAAGGGCGCTCCTGATCCAGTCCAGCTTGCGCACCAGCAGCATGACGGCCGGGAACATGGCATAGAACTGCATCTCCAGCCCCAGGCTCCAGTCAGGCAGCGGCGTGCGATAGGCGAGGTTCGGCACCAGCCCAAACAGGAAGGTGAGATGGGCAACGATGTTTTTCAGGCTGCCGTCGAGGTAGCGTTCCGGCGCCTGGTGCGATCTGGAGAGGAACTCGTCGATGATGATCCTGCAATCGTAGAGATAGGGGCCAAGCGCCAGCGCCAGGAAAAGCATGACATAGAACAGCGGCGCGATCCTGAAATAGCGGCGCGTCCAGAATTTCAGCCAGGTTTCCGGTCTTTGCCAAGGCTCCTTTTCCTGGCGCAGCTGATAGTGGAACACCATCAGGAAGCCGGACAGCATGATGAACAGGTCGACGCCGAGATCCGGCTCGCCGACGATCGGAATTTGCCAGCCGGTCAAAAGCATGCAGTGCCCGACCAGCACCCAGATCGCCGCAAGCGCGCGAAGCCCGTCCAGGCATTCGATGCGCGACGACTTGATGATGCTGGTTTCGTAGCTAGCCATGTTGCACTGCAGCATGGCGCCTGAGGAGCGATTGTCAAGCCGCTGAGAGATGACGAATTGCTACACCCTCCCCCTTGTGGGGAGGGTCGGCGAGTTCGCTTTGCAAAGCAAACCGAGGGAGACGGGGTGGGGGTGCAGCGCAGACCCCACCCCGTAGGCTGAACCGCACGTACCGTGCGGCTCAGCCTACGACCCTCCCCACAACGGGGAGGGTAAGATGCGTCACCTCCGCTTCACCAGCCTGGCATGCCGTCGCCAGTACCACCACGCCAGCACGCGCTTGCTGAAACTGCGCTTCATCGCGGTCATGGTCATACCCCCAGCAGAACGCGGCGCTGGCCGGTGAGGTCGCCGGGCGCGAGGTCGGTTTTCACCGTCGCCGCCGTGCCCTGGCGCTGTTCGAGTTCAGTCCGCAGGGCGGCCTCGCGCGCCTGCACGTCCTTGTCTTCAATGGTCGGGGTCGGTGGCAGCGGCTTCAGCGCCGGCGGCTTTTGAAAGAGACACATGGTTCCAGCCTTCTCTTGTCCAGTCGTAGAGGAAAAAGTCTTCGCCGTTGCGGCCATATCCAGGCAAACGGCAGCGTTGGGTGGCGCCGAGCCGGCCGAGCCAGCGCAGAGCCAGTTCGTTGGCGGCGAGCGCCCGCGCCTCGACCCGCCAGGCGCCCCGCGCCGCGACCTGCGGCCCCAGCACAGCATGAAAATGCGCGGTAATCCCAGGCACACAGCGCTTCATGCGGCGCGTGCCCCAGCTCCAGGCGATCCACAGCCCGCCGCGCTGTTCGGCAGCGCCAAAGCCGGCCTCCGGATTGCCGTCTAGCTCGGCAACATAGGCAAAGCCCTGCAGCGCGGTGACCGCCAGCAGGGCCGGCGACCAATGGCCAAGCTGGCAGTCGATCTCGGCCCGGTCCTCGGCACGCAGATTGGCGGCGATGTAGGAGAGATCGCGCAGCGTGGCGGGAATGATGCGGACGGCCATGGATATCCCATCCCGCGCGAGGCAGCGTTGCGAAGACCCTCGGAATCCTGCCATCAAAGGCGTCGGAAGATGACGTCGATGCTTTCGCAGCGCTTGCCACAACCATAACAGGGCTATAACATTCGAAATACAACCATAGGAGGTATCGTTGCGATCGCTCATTCTCGCCGCGATGGCGGTGTTTGCGTTGCCATTTGGCGCGGCTCAGTCGGAGGACGTGGATAAGACGGACACTCTGTGGCAAAGCTGCCCAAAGGGCGTGCTCTTCAAGGAACTCGAGTCGGGGATTGTCGTGACCGTCATCCGACAAGGTTCCGGTAAAGCCGCCTTCACGGCGGATAAGAAGCTTTTGCAGCCGGCCACGGCGGCGGAGCTGGTGACGAAAGAGGGCGACCACGGATTTATCAGTGGTCCGATGCCTTCCTATATGTTTGCGGTAGGTCCGGATACAGTCAAGAACTTCAATTGGAGGCCCGCTGAAACTTACCCAGATGCATTCTATACCGTTCGGGACGATGAAGGCGTCGAACCACTACTAAATTTTGTTGATGTTGGCTGCGCGCCGTAGCTGAACGGATGATGATCGTTTTCACAATAAAGGACACCGCCTAATAAAGAGGTGGCCCTTTCTGAGCGGCACCGATATCGATCTATTTTACGGCCAAGCTGAATAGTAGTCCTCTGGTAGATTGATACCAAATATTCCCGGAAGGAACCGCAGCAAATCGGGAGGCGTACCATGCAAATGAAGACCACGCTTCATTTTTAATTTCAGTAACCACTTAAGACCAGATTCGTCTGCATAATCTGGATTACCATAGCTAAGATTATCATCAACCGATGACGGCTCGCCTGATGCACGCTGCATTAGGTATTCGTCAACTATCCTCGATGCTTTAGGAAAACGTGGGTCGCCGATGGGTACTTGATCGATGTCGGATCGATTATGCTTAGACCTGGAGGTCGGACCATTAACGTCTGAGAATTGATCCTTACTGTTTACTACGCTTTCAATGCTATAGCCCCAATGCTGGGAAGCCAGCCGATTTAGAACCGCGTCGATAACTGCTTTAGCCTCGATTTCGTCGCTCTTAGGATAGTATTCCGTCGCAACTGTTTTCTTTAATCGAAGAATGTCTGCCGGAGATAGATCGATTGACTTCGCGAATTTTTCATTTGATGGACGCTCGGAACCGGCATCGTCAAACCCATCCGCATCCGGCTCGCCGTCAGACGCTGCCAGCGCATCTGATTGTGCCGCCTTGATATTATCCAGCTGCGTGGCCAGCGCTTTGCGCGATTTCTGATCAATTATTGCTTCAAGCGCCTTGCGCTCGGCTTCCTCCGGATCGGGGGTATCATTCCACGCTTTGATCAAACCTTCAGCGTCGGATAGGGGCAGCGGCTGAGGCTTCGCGATACCCAATTGACGCTGAGCGGCAAATGATAGCGCGACCGCGGCTTGCAAGTCCTCTGGTGTCGACAAGTTTTTGAAGGCTGTATCGGCGGCCGGAATCACCTTGCGCGCGTAAGCCGCCGGGTCGATCTGCCGCTGTTGTATGATGAAGGCGGCAGCGTCCGCGTTCAATTCATAGCGCTTCTGATCTTCTTCGAAGCGCGCCTGATCCATCCTATACAGTTCGGGATCTTGCTTCTGCGAGAAGCGGTTCGGGAGGGGTTTTGCGGCAAAGATTGACGCATCGATCTGACTTGTCGGCATGACTCGCATATCGGCAAGATACGGGCTGACATCCGCTCTCCAATTGAAAGCTCTGGATCGTTTGCCGCCCTCTTCGGCACCAAAGACAGAAGTAAACTCGGTATCGTCATGTCTTGTGCCGGAATAGGGTGTCATGTTGATTATGGCTGCCCGCGCGTTTTGAGAAGCGATGTCGAGATCGGCATGGGTGCCGATGAGACTTGCCGCATCCGCGGTGCGCGCCTTGCGAACAACATCGTCATAGGAACCAGGCGAAAGCTCGGCAAGCAACGTATCGATCGGAAGATCGTCCTGAAATGCCCGCCTTATCCGTTCATTCGACGTGAGTCGGCGAACGCGGTCACCTTTTTCGGTTGACTCGTCAGAACTATCCGTTCCGGCAACAGAGTCGGTGATGATATCATCCATCCCCTGCTCCGGCTGATTGCTTTCCTGAGTGGTAAACGCTGTCGGCACGAGCAGATTGAGGGCCCTTTTCGGGTTCTGAGTTGTCAGAGCCTCAATCCGTGTCTTTGCCGTGCTATCCCGCCACGCGGCTTCGGCCTGCAACTTGCCCTGCGGGTCGAGGCCCATCTTGTCGAGAACATCGAGTGCGAGCCGGCGAGCGGCGTTAAAAGCCACAGTGTCGTTGGGATTGCTTTGAGCGATGGCGTCAAGCTCGGCGCGCTGGACCCCCGGACCATTGGTTCTGTTCATAATCCTTGCGCCGCTGGAGCTGCCGCTGCGCCATGCGCACCGCGCCTGCCATGCGCATCGCCTCCTTCTGCTTGGCAAAGTTGGCGCGTTGGCTTTCGGGCATGCTCGGCAAGACCTCGCCGAACATCTTGTCGAACAGACCGGGCTTCACCGCTCGGCCGTCATACGGGTCCAGCTGGCCGTACATGGCCTCGTGCATGCCCGCGCCGTCGGCCGGCGCCTTCGCCGCCACCTCGTCTTCGGCCAACGCGATCCGGCCGTTGAATTGGCGGCGTGCGATCTCGGCGTCGAAGGCCTCCTGTCGCTCTGTCATCTTCCGGTAGTGCTCGGCCAGTGCGGAAAGCTCGTCGCCAAAACCCTGCATGGCGCCGCCGATGGGCGACCCTTGCGGATACTGCACTGCGTTCCCCGTATCGAGCCGTCGCCGACCAACGGAGAGTGGGATGATGTGTACCATCGTTGGCTGCTCCCTGGCTTTGAACAAAGGCGCGCAGCGCTGGCGACCACAGCAGGGCCGGGCCACACGCGTTCGCCCGCCCGCCTCGCGGGCTTTGTCGGATCGAAGACTCTTGGAAAGATCGAGGGCGCTTGCCCCTCACCGAAACGCCCCCAGCGGATCGCTCTGCCTCGCCGACCGTCTCGCCGCCTTGAACTCCGCCGGATCGACCACCGCTTCCCGCAGCATCATCGCGCCGTATCGCGTCGCAGCCATCAAATCGTCGCGCAGTTTCACCACCTTGCCGTCCTTTCGGTGAAAAAGCCTGAATTCTTCGAACCAGGGCAGCAGCGTCGAAAACACCTTGAAGCGGCCGGACTGCATGCGGTCGAGCATTTCCATCAGCCCGGCCTCGACCGAGACCGAGCCGTCGGCAAAGCGGGCGTGGCCGGTGAGCATGTTCAAGCCGTGGGCGGCATATTGCCTGGCGAGCGCCGTGCCCGCCCCTTCCAGCGTCTCGCGGCGGCCGTCGCGCGGCCAGGCCCAGGGCAGCCATTCGCCCCATGGCTTCAGGGCCAGCACCTGCATCGCCGGCGTCTGCTGCGAGGCCCGGGCTGCTTTGGTGACGTAAACGATATCAGCCTCCGTATCCCAGGCGAGTTCGACGGCGGCCGAGGGATGGTCCCATCCGAAATCGAGCGCGCCGATCCGTGGCCAGTAGCGCGGCAGCCGGAACGGCTCGCAGGCGATCAGCTCCTCGGCAATCGGAAAGATGCGGCCGGAGCCCAGCACCGGAACGCCGCGCGCCCGCGCCTCGCGCTCATGCTCGGGATAGGCGGCGACGATCGCGGCGCGCTCGTCAGGCGAATAGTGTTCGACGTCGTCTATGGTCATGAAGGTGACGTGACGGGTCATGCAAGCATGCTCCAATAGAGTGTGGCCATTGATACCAGCGCTCATCAATGCGAAGCTGACCCAAGACTTGGGGGAACACATGATTCGGATTGCAATCGTTGTCGGCATTCCCGCCAGTGCATCGGCATGCACCAGCCAGGCGAATGTTCCTTACGATACGAGTAAAAAAATCTGCAGAACCCGTACCGATCCAGGAACAGGGTTCAAACGCGAGGTCTGCGTCCCCGACACTCCCAATCAATCCTGTATGCTCTATATATATCAGTATACCGGTCGAGAGAAAATATTGTGCGGCCCGTTAACGCGCAAATCGCCAACCGCCGAAGGTCGTGCCAGGCAACTTGCCGGCACCAAATACCCCTGATTCGACTTATCAACTGGGTTTGATGCGGATCACCTTTGGCGCCTGCGCATCCATTGTACCACGGTTCTTACCTTCTCCCCTTCTGGGGTGAGAAGCGGTCCGCGTGGCGGACGAAAGCCAATTGCTTGGCTTTTCGAGCTTCGAACGCCCTGAGCCTGCGAAGGGCCGGGTGGTGGCCGATCCAACCTGCCGGGTCCCCGCTGCTCCGCAGCGTCCCGGCGTTCGCCGGCCTTTCGTCGTGCCACTGGCACGACGAATTCGCTTCGCGAACCAGCTGCTCACCCCACAAGGGGGGAAGGGAGAACCTCCTGCGCCGTCAAGAACCGCAGCACCACGTCGCTCATGCCAAGCAGCGGCGTAAACGTCACCATGGTGATGCCGCCCGTCGCGTTGGTGCGGGTCAGGCCTTCGGAATAGATATCGAGCGGCGGCTCCTCGTCGAACCAGACGCCGTGCAGGGTTTCGCCCTGCCACTTTTCGCGGCCCTTCTCATAGCTCTTGAACGACAGCACCGATTCATCGGCCTGCACGTCGCCGCCGCCGCCCCAGCGCACCACGATGCTGTCGAGCGCGCCCGGCGCGCCGCGGCCCATCGTGGTCTGGCGGATGGCATCGGCGGGGATCATGCCGGTGCCCCATGCCGCCTGCTGCTGCGGCGGGCCGACCAGCACGCGCTGCGGGTTGTCTCGCGTGCCCTCGCCGGTCACGCCGGCAGCCCATAGCCTGACGGCGGCGTCGAAGGTCTTGCCCTGCCACCACGCGGGATAGCGGCCGGTGAGATGCATGGCCCATTCGGCGCCGCCGGCCCTGGTCTTGCCCAACTGGTTGCCGGCCATGAACAGACGTTCCCGGTTCTGCGCGCCGGCGGCGTGAAACTGCGCCTGCCTGGGATAAGGCCGGTAGGCGGCAAGCTGGTTAGTCCTGCGCCTGCGGTCCAGCTCCTGCAGCAGCGCCAGATAGTGGCGGCGCGTCTTCAGGCTGGTCGCCAAACGGCCCGAGGACGGCTTCGAGGCCACGGATGCGGCGGCGGATCTCGTCATCGCTCAGGGCTTCCAGATTGTCAGATGAAACATGCAAATCCTTGGCCAGATCCTTGGGTAGCACCGATTGCACGATCTTCAGATACTGGTCGGGCTTGTCGGCCCGGACCGCGGCAATGACGCCGGCGCCATGGGCGCTGAAATCGGCGCGAACCGCGTCGAGGAAATCATCGCCAAGCGTCTTCTTCGTCCGCTTCGGCTTGGCAGCGGCGGCAGTCGCCTTGCGGCCAGGGCGCGCACGCGGCGCCGTCCGGTCAGCCATGATCCGAGATCCCGGCGGGCTCGGCGGTAGGTGCCTGTTTCGCTGGCCGCTTGATCTTGCCGGACTTGATCTTGCCGGACTTGCGCCGTGCCGATTTTGGCCCTGACCGTGTTGGGGCGGCCTTGCGGGCTGCATCAGCGGCCGGCGCGTGGCGCTTTCCGGCAGACGCGGCTTTCAGGCTTGCCCTGGCGATCGCCCTTGCGTCGTGCGCGCCGCGCGGAAAGCCGAAGCCGCCGATGGCATCGACAGGACCACCGCGAACCATGCCGATCAGCACGCCCGGCACGACCGGCTCGATACGGCCGATGCGCGCCTGCGGGGCAGCGCCCTCGAACACGCCAATGGCGCTGACGACCTCGCGGCCGTCATCGTCGGTGATGATGGTGGCATAGCGGTTGGACAAGGGAGGCCTCGCGGATAAGGCAGAATGAACCGAGGATAGCGTTCCTTCACGCCCCCCTCTGTCCTGCCGGACATCTCCCCCTCAAGGGGGGAGATTGGCAGCTCCAGGGTCGCGACCAATTTGCAGCGCTGACGATTGGCGAAAGCAAGGCGGCAGTCCGATCTCCCCCCCGTGTGGGGGTTGAGGAGTGGTCCGCGCAGCGGAC
>NZ_JAMYQZ010000092.1:0-24422 GCF_040321145.1 Mesorhizobium sp. M0514 | reverse complement strand
GAGGCGCAATAGAGATCGACCATCGCCCGCCCCATCGCGACCAGCTCCCGCACCCCGGGTAGGTTCTCCAGCCGGCACAGCGTCGATTGCGACGCCAGATCCCGACCCGACGGCAGCGCATCCTGGGTCATCTTGAAGACCGGATCGCGGCGCAGCCGGTTGGCGTCGTTGCCGTCCTCGTAGCCGGCGGCGATCACCTTCATGCGAAAGTCGATCATGTCCGCCAGGCTGTGGACGACCTGGTCCGGGCAGCACGGATCGTCGATGCAACGCGCCAGACGCTCGGCCACCCGCAACCGCTTTTCCACCTCGGCCAAGGCCAGAACGCCGCTGTTGGACGACAGCATGCCGCCGTCGAAACGGGCGACGACGGACTAGCCGCCGACTGATGACAAACCGCTCAGCGGCAGCGCAAGATCGTTCATGGTGCGTGTGGTCTCCGGGAAATTTCGGATCGGCTTAAGCAACCAAATCCTACGTCATTTCAACGGGCTTGCGCCACATCCACCAACCCCCATGAATTTTTCAGGCTGGCAGAGAGGGTGCTTGCGGTGCACTCACTGACACGAGATCGCAAATGGAGGCGCGTGACCACCAGAACTGGCGACACCCAAGGTGGTCCGCTGGACCCGCAGGAGGAACCACAAGGTGTCAGCGGGCAGAGCGCAAGCGAGTGGCTACTTCGATCTTTCTAGAAGCGCGCCGGCAGCCTGGGCGGGGGGCTTGGGGGTCAGACTGCCGGCGCACGCCACTCACGAAGAGCGGCCCCTTTTCCTGGTTCGAACGCCCATAGTCAACCCGGAAACGTCAGGATGCCCGCCATGTTACTTTCAGAGCGGCGCGACTTCGCCATGGTGGACGATTCAGCCTAGGAGTAGCCACTCTCGTAGGCCGAGTTGATGCTCAAGCCAGCATCGCCTTGCCGAACTAGGAAGAGTTCGCCGTTAGTCCTTCGTCGCGAGCCGATGCCGTCGTGCACGTTTCGTAGCACTCCGGGCGGCTATATCGCTTTGTTGTTCGGTGAGCTGCGCCAGAAGGCATCGCATCAATCGAATCAAGCGTCGACATCAGCCGCAAGCTTCACATCACAACAGCTAGTCCACCCATTGCAGATCATCCGATCTGTTCAGGCGGCGTCCGAAATGTCCAACTCCGACTCAAGAATTCCCACAGGTATGGAAAGCGATTTCGCTATCCGATCCCGATAGCCCTTGCTGTACCTCAGACCTCGCTCGATGTTTTGGATTTCCTCAGCGGCCAGCCCGCACGCGACCGCCAGGTCGTCGATCGAATATCCAAGGTGCTCGCGATAAGCGCGGACGATGTGGGTTCCCTGGGACATAGCCGTCAAGACTGGTTCGGGAATGCGCGAATCCTTCATAAACATCTCCAAGAACTGGGAGCTCCCTCGGAGATTCCTCCCCGAGGCGCACACTTAGCAAATAAAAAAAAATTGGTCGTCCATTCGGCCGAACCGGCCTCATGCATGGGATGGGCCGCTGAATTGGCCGGGCCGGAATATGGCGGCTCACCTCCTTCTGATCAAGTATCAAGGCTGCCCGTGCTGAGAGCCTGGTCGGCGTAGCGCATGCGACCTGCGATCCTTCGTGGACCATTCTCGCCGATGGCTTTCTTGAACAGCAACTCGAACTTTCGGCAGGACACTGCTTCCTTCGGCCAATCTCCACCGGCGAGGCAGCGAAAGACCCGCTCGTAACCGCTACCGAGTTTCGCAATTGCAGCAAACAATGGTCATCTGGTTTCATCCGGGCTTCGGATCCAGACAAGGGGTACCGCTTTCCTGGAGGCGCATCGCCACCTGTACAGGTTCACAATCATTCGACCGTGACCGATTTTGCGAGATTGCGCGGCTGGTCTACATCCGTCCCCATGAAGAGCGCCGTGTGGTAGGCTAGAAGCTGTATCGGGAGCGAGAAGATCATTGGCGCGATAATCTCGTCGACAACCGGCAGCACGAGCGTGTGCATGGTTTCGAGTTTCGATACGGCTGCCCCTTTTTCATCGGTGATGAGGATAATCCGCCCTCCACGGGCAGCCACTTCCTGCATGTTGGAAACGGTCTTGTCGAAAAGACGGTCATGGGGCGCGATGACGATCACCGGCATGTTCTCGTCTATCAAGGCGATCGGCCCGTGCTTCAATTCACCCGCTGCATAGCCCTCGGCATGGATGTAGGAAATCTCCTTGAGCTTCAGCGCACCTTCCATCGCTAGCGGGAAACTGGTGCCACGGCCGAGATACAGGACGTCACGACACTTTGACAGTTCGCGCGACAAGAACTCGATTTCCGGCTGGATGCACTCGAGTACGTGGCCCATCACGCGCGGCAATTCGGCGAGGCTCCTGACGAGCGCCTGCAGCTCGTGTTCGGGGACGGTCCCGCGGGCTCTGGCCGCGCCGATGGCGAGTGCTGCTAGAACGGCAAGCTGGCAGGTAAAAGCCTTGGTAGAGGCGACGCCGATCTCCGGTCCGGCAAGGATCGGGAAAACCGTATCGGCCTCCCGAGCGATGGTCGATTCGCAGGCATTGACGATAGCGCCAATTTTCAGCCCACGCTCCTTGCAGTACCTCAATGACGCAAGCGTATCGGCGGTTTCGCCGGACTGCGAGATGAAAAGAGCCGCCGACTGCGGCGGCAACGGGATCTCGCGGTAACGGAATTCGGACGCAACGTCGATTTCAACCGTCAGGCGCGCATAGCGCTCGAACCAGTATTTTCCGATCAGTCCGGCGAAATAGGCGGTCCCGCAGGCAGAGATCGCCAAGCTCGGGACCTTGGCGAAATCAATGCCAGGAACCATGTCGCGACCGTCTATGATGTTAATGTAATGACGGAGAGCATGGGCGATGACCTCGGGCTGCTCGTAAATCTCCTTCTCCATAAAGTGGCGATGGTTGCCCTTGTTGGCGAGATCGGCCGCGGCCGTGGAGATATGGCGCGGACGCTCGACGGGACGGCCGTCGACATCGAAGATATGGGCGCCCGAATTGCCGACAACGGCCCAGTCGCCGTCGATGAGATAGGTAATTTCATTGGTGAAGGGAGCAAGGGCGATCGCGTCGGAGCCCAGGAACATCTCGCCGTCGCCGTGACCGATCGCGAGCGGTGGTCCGTTGCGCGCCGCCGTGATGGTCGACGGTTCATCTTCGAAGAGGATGGCAAGCGCATAAGCGCCCTTGACGCGTTTCAGCATGGCACGCGTGGCCTCTTGCGGCCTCATGCCCTCTCGGCGGTATCTTGCCAAGAGATGCCCAACGACCTCGGTGTCGGTGTCGGTCTGGAACTCGGCGCCATCCGCCGCCAATTCGTCCTTCAGCTCGGTGAAATTCTCGATGATGCCGTTATGGACTACGGCGACACCGTCGCTAAAGTGCGGGTGCGCATTGCGTTCGGTCGAGGCCCCGTGGGTTGCCCAACGCGTGTGGCCGATGCCGACGTTGCCGCTCAGCGGCTCTTCCTTCAGTCGCGTCTCGAGATTGACGAGCTTGCCCTCGGCGCGCCGGCGGTGCAAGGCACCCTCGATGATCGTCGCAACGCCGGCGGAATCATAGCCGCGATATTCCAAACCCTTCAACGCGCCGATCAACCGATCCGACACCGGCTGTTGCCCAACGATGCCAACAATCCCGCACATGTTCGTCTCCGCATCTTTGCGGGCAGCACCAGCCCACGCGAGACGGATACCCGTCCGGCCGCTTTAAGTGGCGGCCTTGTAGTAGAATTCCATAATATTGGTAAAATTGATTGTTGTGATAACTACCATCCACCCGATGGATAGGTCGGCGGCTGTGGAGCCACGACCCAAACTTCTATTCGCGCCTGACGCTCTTATGAGGATCGCAAACTCACACCCGCGGCAGGATCACGGCCTCGGAAAGGCCAGGAGGGCTTGGACAGTGGACGGACGACGGGCCTGCGACCCTTTGTCAGGCAGTCGGCATCTAGGAGCATGGTGCCGCCGACTTGGGCATCGGCGATGGTCTGTCTTGGCGACAGCCTGAGTTCGCTTCAGGACCGTCGTCGTCTCGCGCGGCTGCCGGTGTCAGTTGACGATAACAAATGTCCGCCGGGGGCGAGCGCCTCGCGCACGGCACGTGCCAGCCGCGGTCGGTCCGGGACGCCGTCGAAGGCGTTGGCCGTGAAGACTCGACGGGGCGTGACACCAGAGTAGCGAGTTCGTAGCGCGTAGCCGGCGACGAATTCGCAATTGGTCGCGCCGGCGCCGGTCAGCCGGCGCTGCGCGGCCTCCAGTTGGTCGGCGTAGTGCGACGACATGGCGGGCGATCGTGGCGATCGGCACAGCCGCCCCGCAACAGAGGTCGACCACCTCCATGCCCGGCTTCAGCCCGGTTGTCGCAAGCGCCATCTTCGCTGCGGTCGCGCTTGTCATGCTGCTCTTTCCTGGCCTTTGCAAGAACACGAACCTCGGCTTCGGTCGGAATGGCAATGTGGCGAAGGGCGACCCGATCTGCGTCAAGCTCATCGCCAGGGAAGAGGCGAATGATGGGCAGCCCCACTACCGCCTGATCACCACCGGCGGCCGCCGATGTTCCCAGCATTCGCGTTCCAAGGTCGGCATGTCGTGCTCCTCGCTGGCATAGCCGAGGCAGAAATAGCCGATCAGCGTCCATTCGGGCGGCGTGTCGAGAATTTCGGCCATCTCGGTCGCATCGAGGATCGACACCCAGCCCATGCCGATGCCCTCCGCCCGCGCCGCCACCCACAGTGTGTGCACTGCCATGACGGCCGAATAGTCGATGGTCGCCGCCATGGTCATGCGACCGAGCCCATGGCCTTGTCGGGTCGTGCGGTCGGCGAAGACCGCGAACTGACAGGGCGCCTCGTCGAGCCCGGCAAGCTTCAGCCGGGCATAGAGTGCGGCGCGCTCTCCCGAAAAGCGCGTGAGCGCCTCGGCATTGCAGCGCTCGAAGCAGTCTCTCACGGCAGTGCGCCGCTTGAGGCTGTCGACGACTACGAAGCGCCAGGGCTGGCTGAGGCCAACGGAGGGCGCAGTGCTGGCGAGCTCGAGCAGGCGTTCCAGCGTACCCTCCGGCAGAGCCGTCGGCTCGAAGCGCCGCACATCCCTGCGCCAGCGCAGCAGCGTGATCAGCCCGGAGCGAAAATCGTCGGTGAAATCTGGAGGTGACGGCATGGCGGTCTCGTTAGGTATGTATTGGACACTAGGGAGTACAGTGTGGACAGCCTACTGCCCATTGCCAAGCTGGCTTGTTGCGTCCGACAATCGCGTCATGCGGCCCCAACCGCAAACGATAGAAAAATGTTTCCTGGTGGGCGGCGCTATTAAGATGCAATCGACCAAGCCAGTTTCGATCAGCTCGCACGGCGGTGAATCGCGTACCAGGCGTTGATAGATGCGCCATTGACACTCAGGCGCACCCGTATCGCTCACCAGGCCTCGGAATGCGGAGAACGTCGGCCTGGAACGCGGAGACTGCGACAGGCGTCTCAGCTTGCATATACTCGTTCCTGCCGCACCGCCTGCAACTCAGTTTGCTTCCGACCACGTCGGCCTCGACGTCCCCGAAGATTCCCCAGGTCATTCGGCCGATACCATCGTCTGACATCATAGCGCCGCAGCGGACAGCACCAGCTGCCCAATTTCATTTGGGGCATCGCTGAGCTTCCAGTCGCCACCGCAATTTCGTCTTCCACCAGCGTCAGGCCTGACCCAAATTGCAGCTCATCCCTCTCACACTCAATTCGCGCTTGAATTATATGTTCTACTTTCGTTCACTGTTCGGACGACACATTAGAAAGAGCTGGAATGGAATCTATCATCAGCCCTCGATAGCCGCCAAAGGTGGCCGCTGTTCAAGCCCGCCGAAAAGTTTGGATGCCGTTCACAAGGGGAGAGCATCGGTGGGACCATGCCGGCACCATCTACCTCTTTGTTCTTCTCGGGGAACATCGCCCGGGCCAGTGGTCTCAATCGTGACCGGAGAGTAAAAATAACTGACGCGCATCAGGGCTCGCGCACGTGGAACGCAATGAGCATCCCCAGTTACTGGCACATTCTACAATCAGCTACCAACTGACAAACGTATGGCAGGAGACGGATGAGACGTGGACGGTGTTCGACCGTCGTACCGCAGAGTCGCCATAAGTCGCATTTAGGAGGTCCTGATATTTGATGCAAATGGCTGGGAACGTTGCTCACGCTCAACTCGGAGGTGACCGTTACCATAAACAGCGGATGGGCTGGTGCCGTCATGAAGTTGGAGGGCGACTTGCCTCCTCTAGCCGTTTTCGCAACCTATTCCGTCGCCGTCTCGGTCAAGATCATAGATATCGGTGCCTACGACAGAGACCGGCCCGTGTACGTATGCGGGACCATTGCCCTTTCCGGAGGAACAGTCGACATCGCTGGCGATTGGAACACAGGCGCCTGTGTAGTTAGGGTCGCAGGATTCTTGGCCATGAGCGCTGCTGATGAAGGACGCCAGACCCAGAGCGACCGCGCCTAGACGATGAAACCGCATCAAACACCCGCCAGCTAACACCCAAGAAATCTTAGCGGGCATTCTAGCTCCATGCAATATTAGCGCTGGCTTGGGCGCCTATATATCACCACCAAGCTCCAAAGAGATAAGTTATTGCCCCACTGCAATGATCAAGATCGCGTTGAGGGTCGCGCGATGGCGGGCTACTTGATTTCGGTTTGGCAGATGCGTGGCCAAAGACCGACGCGTGCTGCCAGGCATATGCATCTTCGGCGGGGTTTGACTTTTGATATTGCTAGGCAGGAAGGTCGCTAGCTGTACAGACCAGCTTATTACCGAGGTCGAGAATCCTAGTACCGATCGGTGGTAGTGCATCCACAGCAGTCTGATTTGACAGCCGTCGTCGAGCCGGAGTTCGCATCGCCCTCTGCGGTGAGGCCTCCGTAAGCGTCTGCGACGACCGACAGAGTCGACAAGCACGCGCTTCGTTCAGCGCCCCGAGGTGATCATGGCTGAAAGCGGCCCTACAAGGGCGGCCGATAGTAGCCTTCAAGGCCTACAAGAGGCAAACGCTGTGGAATCGTGTGCAGGGCGAGGTCGGCGGCCCGGTCCCGAAGGAGCATAAGAAGAACAAGGCCGAATGGCTGAAGCCGGGACTGGTCCGCCGGTCACGAGGTCGGAGGGCGAAGAGAAGCTGCGCCTCGCGAGGCTACGGATTTCTGGGAGGATAACCAAAGAGCGCGGCCAGTCTTAGGTATATTGTACGATTGTTACCCAAGCGGCGGCCGCATGGACTCTCATCATCTTGGAACTACATTGCCAGAATGGCACAGCTCTTTGAATCCGCCCCAATGAGCGCTTCATTTCAGATGATCGCGGACCACTATGAGACAGCGGTTTCACTCCAGGAGCGCATTGTAACTCGCGCTCGACAAGTCGGCTTGGCGACCAAAAGCGATGACGAATTTCTGGAGCATCTGAATGCCGCGTTAGAGCGGGTGCGCCAAAGCTTGGCTCGGGCCGATTAACGTAATTGATTAAAAAATGGGACATCCGCGGTCGGCAGGCATACAGTGTGCCATCGACGGCAACTCTAAGGGCGTCCGTCGGCTGTGAGCGATCAACATGCTTCCGCCCCAATAGGGAGAGGGAGCTATGACAGACTCCAGTTCACAAACTCACACTGCCGCGCAACGCGACACCGGCCAAAATTCGATCTATCGCAATTCGCTGCTGCTACGAATGTGCTCGGCAGATTTGGCATTGCTGCAACCTCATTTCGAAAGCGTCTCCCTTGGGCTGAAGACGCATCTCGAAGTGGCGGGGTCACCAATCAGCACCGTGTACTTCTTCGAGAGCGGTCTCGGGTCAGTGGTGGGCGAGCTGCGGCCTGGTATCGAAGCTGAGATCGGAATCATTGGTTGTGAGGGCATGACCGGCTCAGCGCTTATAATGGGCGATGACCGGTCAACGCACGATTGTTACGTCCAATTAGAAGCCCGAGCCTTTGTTATCGACGCGGGCCTCTTCACCAAGGCGCTTCTGACAAGCCCAACCTTGCGAACCTTTCTGCTCCGCTACGTTCACTACTTTCACCTCCAGGCAAGCTTCACCGCGCTCAGCAATGCCCGGATGAACATAGTCGACAGGCTCTCAAGATGGCTGGTGATGTGTGATGATCGCGTCGACGGGAACAGCTTTGCGATTACGCACGAGTTCTTATCAGTTATGCTCGGTGTCAGGCGGCCCGGCGTCACCATAGCGCTGCAAACCTTGGAGGGCCAAGGTCTGATACGCTCAATGCGAGGAGAGGTAGTCATTCTTGATCGCGCGCGTCTAATTGCGCTGGCAGATGGGTCATATGGCAGGGCTGAAGCCGAATACGCTCGGCTAGTCGGCAAACTGCATTGATCGCAGGCGCCGCGGCGTCCGTAGCGCCGCGACGGTGATCGCCAACGAATGTGCTCGAACAGGAGATGGTCGATCTCCTGCATTGGAGTCACGTAAGCCGCCTAGACAGAGCCTTCACCGCCGACGTTGCGCCGAGCATCGGGATCCAAGACGAAGCTGTCATGCCGGCACCGCTGCATGCGCCGCGCGAGGAACAAACCGCCCCTCGCCTTCGTTCAGGATTCCGAAGCACGATACGGCTGTGCACCACCTTCCGGCCACTCAAAGGAGACCCGAGACGACTCGGTCCGTAAAGGAGGTTTTCGAAGAGCATCTGAGGCTTCGCGCGGCAGGCGATATCGAGGAGGATCTCTTGGGCGCACTGCCATCTAACCTCGATTAAACAGGCACTGATGCGCTGGCCGGAGCAATGGCGAGACTCATTGCACCAGCCAAGTTCAGGGCATGTGCAGACAACCGCTTTTGGCCCGGAACAGATCGATTGGCGGCATAGCCTTATCTTCCCTCACAACGGGAAGGCTGTTTCGGGACTTTTCGAAATCAGCGGATCACAGGCTCGCCATGGAAGCGGCGGCGCGATGGAGGAGAAACGCCGAAGCCAACTTCCATCATCAGCCGTGGCCTGTGCGACGGCACGGTGCCCATATGGAACCCGAACGGATCCTCGACGAAACCGAAACCGGCCTTGCCGGTCAGCGTGACCGGACTCTGCTTGCCGTAGACGTCCAGAATCTCTTGCGCTGGATGGCCGACGACAAGCGTAAATTGGTGCTTGAGGGCGCGGCGATCATGGCTGCCGCGAACATAGATATGCGGGCCGGTCCCCTCGTCGACGGGCACCAGATAGAAAAAGAACTTCAGCATCCGCCAGTCGTCCAGGTCGAAGTGGTATTTGCCGAGCGAAGCCAGGTTCTTGTCCGCGTCCGACGCCTGGCCGGTCGGGAAGCTCCACCAGACGCGCGTCGTGATCAGCGTCGCCTGGCCGCCGAGATAGTGCGCCGCGATATCCATGAGCAGCGGATCGTTTTGGATGGCAACGGCCGACTTACAGCCCAGAATGCGCTCGAAATAATGGCCGCTGAGCAACGGACGGCCAAATCGCGCCTCAGCCTCCGCATGCTCCGCCGGCATGAACTCGAGTCGGCGATCGAAATTGCCGAAACAAGGTGTGCACCTGGCGAATGCGGCTACATCTTCAGCCACCATTGCAGGCAGGACAAGGCCGGGAAAAAGCCCATCCATCCGCAGCGCGTCGACAACGTCGTGGCAATTGACACCGGCAAACATCGTGTCCTGGGCTCTTTGCGGCCTTCGGACCGGCTTTGCACCACGCCAGTGCATTCTCCGTGCCGGCATGGTGCGCGCCAACATGAACATGGGCAGCCACGCCGGGTTCTCGCGAATATCCGACAGGTAGGTCGGAATGCGTACGGCTATGCGACGCAGCATGCTGCCGTTTCGCGCGATTGTCTCAAGGCTTGCAGCGCCGGCTTTGTCGGAGTTCATAACGGTCATCGGGGTCCTCAGGTCATGAATGCACTTATCGACGAAGTTGGGTCCCGGTGTTTCGCCGAAACCCGATTCGCCGCGGAAGAACTAGGCGCTTGCCACGTTTTGTGCAACGCACCATTGCAGTGAGAAAATGGAGGTTGCGCGTTCGTATAAGACAATCGCAACCACTCCAATTACCTCAGGAACTGTCTGTAGCCGCCGCCCATCAGGTAGCGGCCGCGTTGGATGGCGCGACGTACCTGATCGCGAAGATGGCCGCCTGGATGACGCCAATCTTCTTCGACACGGCGTCTCGCGAACAACGCAATGGCGACCTCCTGATGAGATGCTCCCGCCAGCGAGCCATCCAAAGCCTGCAGTACAATACGCAGACGCGCTCCGCGGTGTTCCGGCGGAAAGCAAGCAGCTGACACGCGGCGGCAATCATTGATGTCGTTCAGGAACTGAAGGGCAGCGACATGGAACTTGAGGTGCTGCGGCTGAAGGATCGCGTCGACATATAGCCGCAACGGGCGGAGGACGGACGCACCGGAAACGGCGATCTGCAGACTCCGGCAGTTCTCCCTCAGCAGCACGTGCTGCATGCCCGCAGCTGTCAGCAGGATGTCCTTGCAGCATGAGAGCGAAGAAAGGTGAAGCGGTTCAAAATCGTGGTCGAGCCCCAGCGGCTCCGCGGCCGCTCGTAGAATACAGGCGCAATCGCGCGGATCCCAAAAGACCCTCGCCGATGTAGCGTCCGACTGTGGCGCGTCCGCGAAAAAGGAGGCTCCATTGTCTTAGGAAAGCTGATTCTGTCGTCAACTCGATTATCTTCATGTCGGCCTGGGTTCCGACAAAGCAGGCGGACGGTGCCATTTTGGCGTGGTCGCGCTGGAATTGTGGATTGCGCCGAAGAAACTCCCAGGCCCAGCCAGTGCGTGGCAATCGTCTGGCGTAGTGGTAAGCGTCCTGGCGACGCCAGTCCGGCCAGCATACAAGGCCGACCGTCGCTTCCTTGGGCAAACCAGCATCCTTCATGGCACAGGTGTCCACAATGGCGCTATGCTGACGGGCCTAGAACCGGTTGCCACAGTACCGGTCCGCTCAGACGTCCCCTGCTGCGGATGCGCAAAAGGCTCGCGTGGGAAATCTCGAGAAACCCAGCCACCGCCTCCGTTTTGCCGACGCACTTGGGTTCTCCGATGCGCGACAATGGCCACGTAGCAAGGCGGAGGATCCGCTCCATGCGCGTGTCCGTCACCGTTACGATCCGGGTCAGATCCTTGGCCAAGCCGAACTCGATCATGCCCGCGAAGAGCTCGTAGGTCGCCTGGGCCAGCCCGCCCGCTGCCTTGGGCGCCGACGGAGGAAGATCGAGCGCGAAACGACTGCTCTCCCATATGTCGGTGGTCGAGGGCACGACGTCAGCACCCAGCAGCACCGGGAAGGTGTCGCGCAACATTGTGGGTCCGGTGCTGGGCAAAAGACGCACGCAACCGCGAATTCGCCAGTCGGATCCTTTGAGGAGCAGATAGACAGGGTTGAGAGCATCAAACGGATCGGATTCCATCTGGTCTTCGGTATCAACTTCCCAATCGAGCCTTTCCTTGAACACCCGAAACCTGAGCCCGTGCATCTCTTTGAGCTCGCCTGCAAAATCACTGTAAAAGTCTGGTGCTATCAGTTGCATCATGGTCGCCTCCATGTGGGATGTGTTCCCGCCATCGAAGGGCAAAGCTGACAGCGATGCAGCCTGTAGAGGTTTACAGGTATCGTGGCTGAGAATCAGGATCTCGTCAGGCCGGAGGCAGCCATTCGTGCAACGGCTTGGTTGATCGTTCGAACGCCAAACTTTGCCTTGGCGTTTTCCAGATGAAAGGTCACGGTGCGCTTTGAGACGCCGAGAAGCTGGCTAGTATCCCAAGCCGACTTGCCGCGCGCCGCCCATTTCAGGCACTCGAACTCCCGCGGGGTGAGCGTTACACCATCCACCACGCGATGATCGGCGAGCCTTCGCCGGACATGGATATGAAAGTTGATGGCCACCAGCTGCAATGCTTTTTCGTAACGTGCCAGTGACCGCAACAGAGGCGGACGGGACTCGTCGGAAGCAAAGGTCAGGGCAGCAAACCGGCCGAGATGATCATGCATGGACATCGTCAGGCCGCCGCAGATGCCAAACTCAGCCGCACTCTCTAGAATTTGTTGCTGCGAATTCGGCAGACCGTGCCGAGCGCGATCCACACCCCAATCGAATGTATCCCAGCCTTGCAGCCCGCGCAGGATGACCGGATCGAGACTGTGGTACCGCTGTTGCAGATAACGTGACGTCCAGGATGAAGGATAGTTTGAAATCAGTTGGGGGGCGTCGCCGGAGGCTGACGGGTAGGTGAAATAGGCGAATAGCGGGAAGTCGAAGCCGGCTGCAGCGGAGGCCATTGCCTCACAGAGATCGGCAGCATCAACACTTGCAGACAGTTGCTCGACGAAGTTCTCAAACACGCGATGCATGTGTCCTGTGCGTAACCTCCGTAACGCTCAATGCCAGGCAGAGACCTTGTTTTAGATGATCCCGGACGAATACGGCGCGTGCCGAGAACGTGGCTAATCTGTTGAACCAATCCGAAATAGTCTGACGTTGTCTATGAGCCGTGTGCCGCCGAGCCAGGCGGCGGCAAGCAACCGTGCCGGTCGATCGAGGCTTGTTATCGGGTGCAGATCTGCCTCATCGCGAAGTTCCAGGTATTCGACCTCGCGATAGCCTGCAGCCAGAATTGCTGCGCGAGATTCTGCAAGCGTTGGCAGGATGGGTGAGCCGCGCTCAAGCCGCTCAGCCGTCTTGAGCAGGACCGATGATAGCTTGGGAGCAACAGCGCGTTCCGCTGGCGAGAGCCGCACATTGCGCGATGATAGCGCAAGACCGTCGGCTTCACGGACTGTCGGACAGGCAACAATGGTGATTGGAATATCCAGATCCCGGGCCATGCGCCTGACCAGGTGAATTTGCTGAAAGTCCTTTTCGCCAAAGAAGCCGAAGTCAGCGCTGGTCTGCAGGAAGAGCTTGGCGACGACGGTCGCCACGCCGTCGAAATGCCCCGGCCGGAATGTACCGCACAGGCCTTCGCTGACACCGCAAACCGAAACGGTGGTGGCGAAGCCCGCCGGATACATCTCCTCTGCATCTGGCGCATAAAGCAGGTGCGCGCCAACCGGTGCCAGTTTGGCGGCATCCTCGTCCTCGGTGCGGGGATACGCGGCAAGATCGGCCTGGCTGTTGAATTGCTTCGGGTTGACGAAGAGCGTCACTATCACACGGTCTGCCTTCTCGAGTGCAGCGCGCACCAGGCTGAGATGGCCCTCATGCAGGACGCCCATCGTTGGCACCAGGGCTATCCTCACACCTTCGCAGCGCCATGCGGCGACGCTTTCGCGAAGCTGGTCAACGCTCCTGACGATCGGCACGCTCACGCTGCTTCTCCGCTCTTGGTGGCGTCCGTGTCGGCGGGCTTGGGCGCATCGGCAAACACGTGCTCTGCGGCGGGAAACTGGCGCTCCTTCACCTCGCGCGCATAGGAAGCGATCGCAGCCGCGGCCGCCTCCCGGAGTTCAGCATAGCGCTTGACGAACTTGGGCCGGAAGTCGCCGAAGAGGCCCAGCATGTCGTCGACGACGAGAATCTGGCCGTCACAGGCTGCCGAGGCACCGATGCCAATGGTCGGGGTCGCCACCTCCTTGGTGATCCGGCGGGCGAGCGCCTCAGGAACCTTCTCCAGGACGACCGCAAAGGCGCCCGCCTGGCCCACCGCAATTGCGTCGCGCCTGATGCGCTCGGCATCCCCGCCCCTGCCCTGTACGCGGTAGCCACCGATGGTGTTGATGGCCTGCGGCGTCAATCCGACATGGGCCATGACGGGCACGCCGCGTGCGGCGAGGAAGCCGATCGTCTCTGCCATCGCTTCGCCGCCTTCCAGCTTGACGGCCGTGCAGCCGGTCTCGGCCATGACGCGCGCGGCATTGCGGAAAGCCTGCTCTGGGCTTTCCTCGTAGGAACCGAACGGCAGGTCGACCACCATCAGCGCCTGCTTGATGCCACGGCGCACCGCCTGGCCGTGCGTGATCATCATCTCCAGCGTGACACCGAGCGTCGAGGGCAGGCCGTGGAGAACCATGCCGACGCTGTCGCCGACGAGCACCACATCACAATGGGGATCGACAAGCCGGGCGACTGGGGTGGTGTAGGCGGTAAGGCAGACGAGCGGCGTCCCACCTTTGCGCGAACGAATATCCGGCGGTGTGATCGCCCTGGTGTCACCATAAGCGCTCATGGGACCCTCCTTCCCCTACGTTACCAGCTGCGGCTGTCGCCTTTGGCACATTTTTGTGCAGGTGCGAAGAGCAAAAAAATGGCCATGCAGCTGCGGGGTGTTGACGTGCCAATTGGCACGCTTACACTAAATCGATTAAGGTGCCCCCGAGTTGGCCAAATAATGGACGATCAGGCAATAGGACTCAGGAAAGACAGAGCCGCGGGCAAAGCCGACAACGTCAAAGTGGACTTGATCGCCTTTGTGGTCGCCGTAAACGGCAGTCAACCCTGTGTCCTCACCATCGGCCAGGCGGACACCTTGCCCTCCGGTCCCTTTGCGCTTGAGCACCGATCGCTGCAATCCGGCTTGAGGGGGTGGGTCGAGCAGCAAACCGGCCATCGGCTGGGGTACATTGAGCAACTCTACACGTTCGCGGATCGGGATCGCATCGGCGCCGAGCGCCAGCAGCGCGTCATCTCCATCAGCTATCTCGCATTGACGCGCAAGGAACAGGCAGCGGGCTCGCCCAAGTGCGGATGGCAGAGTTGGTATGAATATTTTCCATGGGAGGACCACCGCTCCGGCACGCCTGCGGTCGTGCTGGACGTTCTGCGGCCGCGCCTGATCGAATGGGCAAACGGCGTTGGCGATTCGGCCACGCGACGTGAACGCTGGCAGCGGGCGACGATAGCCTTTGGCTTCGACGACCGCCTTTGGAACGAGGAACTCACGCTTCAACGCTATGAGTTAGTCTACGAAGCAGGCCTGGTCCAAGAGGCCGTAAGAGGGCGGGACGCAGGACCCCCGCCGCTGGTGCCCAGCAAGTCCATGGTCGCCGATCATCGCCGCATCGTGGCGACCGGCATTGCGCGGCTGCGCTCCAAGATCAAATACCGCCCAGTCGTCTTTGAGCTGATGCCGCCGGTCTTCACGCTTTTGCAGCTGCAGCGAACCGTGGAGGCGCTCGCCGGCAGGCTCATCCACAAGCCGAACTTTCGCCGACTGATCGAACAGCAGGAGCTGGTCGAGGAGACCGGAGAGGCCACCACTGAGACCGGCGGCCGGCCAGCGAAGCTTTTCCGTTTCCGCCACGCCGTTCTCGACGATAGGCTCATCGCCGGGACAAAATTGCCGCTGGCGCGGGGTTGACATCCCTTATACTCACAGCAAGTATATGCTGGTTATTTTCAGTTAGAGTATAAGCGGGAGGGGGTCTATGGGCGCCATGCTGCCTACGGCCGCGTTGCTCTACGAGCGCGTCCGACGAGTGATCCCGCCGATCGAATGGCCGGCTTTCGCCGAGGATATCGAGGCGATCCTTGCGCTGAAGCGCGAGCGCAACGCGATCATCCTGGCGCACAACTATCAGACGCCCGAGATCTTCCACTGCGTGGCCGACATCGTCGGCGACAGCTTGGCACTAGCCCGCACGGCCGCGACGGTCGAGGCGCAAGTCATCGTGCTGGCCGGCGTCCATTTCATGGCCGAAACGGCCAAGCTCCTTAATCCGGGCAAGACCGTGCTCATTCCGGATCTCAGCGCCGGTTGCTCGTTGGCGGACTCAATCACGGCAGAAGACGTGCGCTTGATGCGCCAGCGTTATCCCGGCGTTCCGATCATCACTTATGTAAATACGTCCGCCGAAGTGAAGGCCGAGTCGGATATCTGCTGTACATCCGGCAACGCCAAGGCGGTCGTCGAATCCCTTGGGGTTCCCCGGGTGATCATGTTGCCGGACGAATATCTGGCCCAGAATATCGCCGCCCAGACAGATGTGCAGATCATCGCCTGGAAAGGGCGTTGCGAGGTGCATGAGCGCTTTACACCGGCCGACATTCGCGAGTTGCGCGAAAGCCATCCCGGCGTGGTCGTGCTCGCCCATCCCGAATGCCCGCCCGACGTCGTGGCTGAAGCAGATTTTTCCGGCTCGACGGCTGCCATGTCCGACTATGTCGAAAGGCAAAGGCCGCCACGTGTCGTGCTGATGACGGAATGCTCAATGAGCGACAACGTCGCGTTAGCGCACCCAGAGGTCGAGTTCATCCGGCCCTGCAATTTGTGCCCGCATATGAAGCGGATCACGCTTGCCAACATCCGCACGGCGCTCGAGCAGAACCACCATGTCGTAACCGTCGAACCCGGGATCGCCGGGCGCGCGCGGCTAGCGGTCGAACGGATGCTGGCAGTTTGAGCGCCGACCTCCGCAGCTTCTTCGGGCGGCCCATCATCATCGGCGGCGGCATCGCCGGACTGATGACCGCGCTTCAACTGTCGCCGGAGCCGGTGCTTCTTCTGTCAAGGTCGCTGCTGGGAGCTGACAACTCGAGCACCTGGGCCCAGGGGGGCCTGGCTGCAAGTTTCGGCGAAGACGACGATCCGGCAATGCACCTGGCCGATACGGTTGCCGCCGGGGATGGTCTCTGCGACACAGCCGTGGCGAGCCGCATCCTCCAAGCCGCGCCCAAGGCCATAGAGGGGCTTGCGGGCTTTGGGGTTCGCTTTGACCGCACGCCGGAAGGATCACTGTGCCTCGGATTGGAGGCCGCACACAGCCGACGTCGCATCGTTCATGCGCATGGGGACGGCACCGGGCGTGAGATCATGCGTGCGCTGATCGCGGCTGTGCGTTCCACTCCTTCGATAGTTGTCGTGGAGGGCGTGGAAGCGCGCCGGCTCGCCGTGCGAGAGAATGCGATCCGAGGCGTCTGGGCGAGCTGTTCGATCGCACCTTTCTTCTTCGGCTCACGGCGGGTCGTCCTCGCCACCGGTGGCATCGGGGGACTGTTTTTCGACACCACGAACCCTTGGGGCAGTTGCGGACAAGGCCTTGCGCTTGCGGCCCGCGCTGGAGCTGTCCTAGCCGACCTCGAATTCATCCAGTTCCACCCGACCGCGCTTGACGGCCCAGAACGCCCAATGGCGCTGGTCAGCGAGGCTTTGCGAGGCGAAGGTGCTGCCCTGATCGATGAAACCGGCCAGGCTTTTCTCCAGAGCGTGCCAGGGGCGGAACTTGCGCCTCGCGATGTCTTGGCCCGCGCCGTGTGGAACCACCTTGCGGACGGCCACCATGTTTTTCTCGATGCCCGACAACGGCCAGGCCCGGCATTCGCTCGACATTTCCCGACAATCGCATCAGCCTGCCTTGGAGCGGGCATCAATCCCGCGCGCGATCTCATCCCCATTCGTCCGGCCCAACACTACCACATGGGTGGCGTTGCCGTGGACAGCTCGGGCAGGACCTCCGTCAAGGGGCTGTGGGCCTGCGGCGAAGTCGCTTCGACAGGACTGCATGGCGCCAACAGGCTCGCCAGCAATTCCTTGACCGAGGCAATCGTGTGCGCCCGCTGGGTCGCTGAAAGCGTCGCCGGAACGCCTGCGCGCAGAACAAGGCCTGCGTTTGCGAACGTCTACCCACCGCCCGCTCCGATAGCCGTGCGCGTTTTTCTGTCGCGCGCACTCGGCATCGTCCGGGATGGTCAAGCGTTGAAAGCAGCCGCGCGTGCCTTATTGCCGCTCGCCGAAAGCAAGGATGCGGTCTCGGATCCGGCGGCTGTCGGGCTAATGATTGCTGTTGCCGCCTTGTTGCGCGAAGAAAGCCGCGGCGCTCATTACCGGACAGATTTTCCTCATCATGCGACTGCCGCCCGACGGTCCGAAATCACGCTCGAAGCCGCCTTGGCGGCTGCGCGGGAACTCGGACACTCGCCAAGCTCCGAAGGTGCAAAGTGATGATGCTCTCACCGCTCCCCACGGTCCTGCTTGAGCCGCTTGTACGGGCATCTCTTCTTGAAGACCTTGGCAGAGCCGGCGACTTGACCACGGACGCCATCGTCCCGAAGGATTGCCACGCGGGAACCGTGTTGGTGGCGCGACAGTCCGGAGTTGTCGCCGGCATCGATCTGGCGATGCTCGCTTTCGGCTTGATTGATCCTGGTGTCGAAATCTCCGTGGAGCGGGCAGACGGCTGCAATGTCGTGGATGGAGAGGTCATTGCATCAGTGGTTGGCCCGGCCCGGGCCATTCTCACAGCCGAAAGGACGGCACTCAATTTTTTGTGCCATCTGAGCGGCATCGCCACAGCAACGGCATCGATCGTCGCTGCGGTTCGTGGATATGGCGCGAAGATCGTCTGCACCCGCAAGACGACGCCCGGATTGCGGGCAGTCGAAAAGTATGCCGTGCGCGCAGGTGGCGGGTCCAATCACCGCTTCGGCCTGGACGATGCAATTTTGATCAAGGACAACCACATCGCCATCGCAGGCGGCGTCCGGCCAGCGCTCGAGCGAGCACGAAGAGCGGCCGGTCATCTCGTCAAGATCGAAGTCGAGGTCGATACTCTGGCCCAGTTGGAGGAGGTACTTGGCTTCGCTCCCGATGCGGTTCTGCTCGACAACATGTCCCTCCCCGATCTTCGCCGCGCCGTCGCAATGGTCGGTGGCCGCGCTATCACCGAGGCTTCTGGCGGGATCACGTCGCATACAGCGCGAGCGGTTGCCGCGACCGGCGTTGATCTGATTTCGGTCGGCCGACTCATCCACAGCGCGCCGATCCTGGATATCGGCCTCGACCATCGGGGCTCATGATTGTCTGAGTAACGAACAGGATCGGGTCAACTGTCCTTTCCGATCATCATAGTCTGATAGCAAAGACCCGCAAGACAGACCGAAGGAACAGCATGGAGATGCAAACGGCAAGTTCAACGCAGACATCGCCACAGGCTCAATCCCCTGCCCCCCCTGACCCTGGAGCGTGGACCTTGGAGAAGGCTCAGGCACTTTACCATGCCCCCTTCAACAATCTCCTCTTCCTGGCGCAGACGGTGCACCGCCAGAATTTCGATCCAAACAAGGTCCAGCTCAGCCGGCTGCTCAGCATCAAGACCGGAGGATGCCCGGAGGATTGTGGCTATTGCAGCCAGTCGGCGCGTCACGAAACCGGGTTGGAGGCGTCCAAGCTGATGGATGTCAGGCGCGTCATTGCCGAAGCGACCAAGGCGCGTGATGCCGGCGCCACCCGTTATTGCATGGGCGCGGCCTGGCGAAATCCCAAGGCGCGCGACATGGATGCGGTAGTGGCGATGGTCGAAGGCGTCAAAGCGCTGGGCCTGGAGACCTGCATGACACTCGGCATGCTCGATCTTGAGCAAGCCGCTCGACTGAAGCAGGCGGGTCTCGACTACTACAACCACAACATCGATACGTCAGAACGCTACTATAGCGAGATCATCGGTACGCGGAGCTTTGCCGAGCGGCTCGAGACGCTCGAGCACGTTCGCAAATCCGGCATCAAGGTCTGCTGTGGAGGCATTGTCGGCATGGGCGAGGAGCCGGTGGACCGGATCGACATGCTGGTGACTCTGGCCAATCTGCCGGAACATCCGCAAAGCGTTCCGATCAACATGCTGATCCCGATCGCCGGTACGCCGCTTGCAGACGCCAAGCCCATTGAGCCCATCGAATTCGTGCGCGTGATCGCGCTGGCGCGCATCATGATGCCGAAATCGCATGTCCGTCTGTCCGCCGGCCGCACCGCGATGACCGACGAGATGCAGGCGCTGTGCTTTTTTGCCGGCGCCAACTCGATCTTCGTCGGCGACACGCTGCTGACGGCGGCCAATCCCGGTGAGGACAAGGATACCCTGCTGTTCCGGCGCCTTGGCATCGATCCGATGGAACTCGAGGCGCAATGAACGGGGCGCCGCTTGCCCGTTATGATGCGACCTTGCAGGGGCTAGCGCGCAAGGACCGGCTGCGGAGGCTTTCGCCCCGCGCCGGGCTGGACTTCTCGTCGAACGACTATCTCGGGCTGGCCGCGTCCAGAAGACTTGGCGATGCGGTTGTGGCGGCGATTGCGCGGGGCACGCCGGTTGGCGCCACCGGGTCGCGGCTGTTGCGCGGCAATGCACCGGAACACGAGCAGCTCGAGGCAGACGCGGCGGCATTCTTTGGAGCCGACCGCGCGCTGTTCTTCGGCAGCAGCTACATCGCCAACTTCGCTCTGCTGAGCGCCCTGCCGCAGAAGGGCGATCTTTTGGTCCTCGATGAGCTCGCCCATGCCAGCATGCATGAGGGTGCGCAGGCCGGGCGCGCGCAGTTCGTGCTAGCCGCGCACAACGACGCCACCGCTGTCGAGGATGCGATTACACGTTGGCGCGTCGCAGGCGGCATGGGATGCGTCTGGATCGTGGTGGAAAGCCTTTACAGCATGGATGGCGACTGCGCGCCTTTGGAGAGCCTGGTCGCGCTTGCCGATCGGCACGGCGCATTCATCGTCATTGATGAGGCGCATGCCACCGGCGTCTGGGGACCGGACGGCCGGGGGCTTGCCGCCGCTTTCGAGGGCCGCGACAACATCGTCGCGCTCCACACCTGCGGCAAGGCGCTCGGCGCATCTGGTGGGCTCGTGACCGGGCCGAGGACATTGTGCGAATATCTGATCAACCGTTGCCGGCCATTCATCTACGCGACCGCGCCATCGCCACTGATGGCGGTCGTGGCGCGCGAGGCACTCGCAATGCTCGCCGACGAGCCTATGCGGCGTGTTCAACTGCATGAACGCATCGCCAGCGCCGGCCGGTTGTTCAATCGCTGGGGTGTGACACCAAGTGGCTCTCAGATCCAGCCCTTAGTGATCGGCGATGTCAGGCGCACCATGGCAGTGGCGGCGCGCCTGCAGGCCTGCGGCTTCGACATACGCGGCGTTCGTCCTCCGACCGTGCCCGAGGGCACGTCGCGGCTGCGCATCTCACTGACGCTCAATATTGGCGAAGACGACATTTCCGCCATGGTCGAGGCGCTGGTCGAGGTGTTGGCCCAAACATCACCGGAGGCGATATGACCCAACGCATCGTCATCACCGGAACGGATACCGGAGTTGGCAAGACCGTGTTTGCGGCTGGGCTCGCCGGTTTACTGGACGGCTTTTACTGGAAACCGGTGCAATCGGGCCTCGACGGCGAGACCGACAGCGAGGTTGTCGCGCGGCTTGCCGGCTTGCCCTCAGAGCGCGTGCTGCCGGAAGCCTACCGCTTGCGGAGCCCGCTGTCGCCGCATCGTTCGGCCGAGATCGACGGCGTGGCGATCAAGGCTGCCGATCTTGCTTTTCCCGTCCTACCGACGCCGCTCGTCATCGAAGGCTCCGGCGGCCTAATGGTGCCGCTCAACCGGCGCACAAGGTTAATCGACATCTTCGCTGAATGGCGGCTGCCCGTTATTCTGTGCGCCCGCACCACACTCGGCACCATCAACCACACCTTGCTATCGGTCGAGGCGCTCCGCGCCCGCTCCATCCCGTTGGCGGGCATCGCTTTCATCGGCGATGAGATGGCCGATACGCAACGGACCATCGTGGAATTCAGCGGTGCGCCGCAGCTCGGCAGGCTGCCGCACCTCGATGTGCTGACGGGCAAAACACTGAGGGACGCAATGGTTGCCGGCTTCGCCTTCGCCTCGATTGCTGGAGGTGACTGATGTCGCAGTCTCATGTGTGGCATCCCTTCACCCAGCACGCGCTCGAGCCTGCGATCCCAGAAATCGTCCTGACTGAGGGCGCCTATCTCCACAGGGCCGACGGCGCCCGCATCCTGGACGCCATCTCCTCCTGGTGGGTGGTCACACATGGCCACCGCCATCCCCGCATCATGAAGGCAATCGAGACAACCGCGTCGAGCCTCGACCAGATTATCTTTGCGGGCTTCACGCACGAGCCGGCAGAGCGCTTGGCCAAGGCGCTTGTCGGCCTCGCTCCCGCTGGACTCGACTGGGTGTTCTATTCCGACAGTGGCTCGACCTCAGTCGAAGTCGCGCTGAAGATGGCGCTCGGTTATTTCCGCAACATCGGCGCGCCGCGCTCGCGCATCGTCGTCATGGAGCACAGCTATCATGGTGACACGATTGGAACGATGAGCGTCGGTGCGCGTGGCGTGTTCAACGCCGCCTATGAACCCATGCTGTTCGAGGTCGACATCATCCCCTTTCCGGCCGCGGGGCACGAGCAGGAGACGCTGGATCGTTTCGAGGCTGTGACCCGCGATCGACGAGCCGCAGCCTTGATCGTCGAGCCGCTGGTGCTGGGCGCCGGCGGCATGCTGATGTATCCAGCATCGGTTCTGGCCGAATTGAAGAAGATCACTGAGGCCTCCGGCTCGCTGCTGATCGCCGACGAGGTGATGACCGGCTGGGGACGCACCGGAACCCTGTTCGCCTGCGAGCAGGCATCGATTTCTCCAGATATCCTGTGCACCTCCAAAGGCTTGACCGGCGGCACCATCCCGCTGGCCGTAACGCTTGTCACCGATGCCATCTTCCGGGCGCACTATTCCGAGGACCGGAAGAAGACGTTTTTCCATTCGAGCTCCTACACCGCCAATCCGATTGCCTGTGCGGCAGCACTCGCCAATGTCGAGATCTGGCGCGACGAGCCAGTGGCCGGGCGGATCACGGCCTTGAGCGTGATGCAGGCCGTCGGGCTGCAACGCTTTCGGGACAATCCATATTTTGCCGACTGTCGAGCCACGGGAACGATCGCGGCGCTCGACCTGCGAACCGGTTCCGCAGGTTATCTCGCCGAGATTGGTCCGAAGCTGCGCGCTTTCTTCCTCGAGCGCGGCCTGCTTGTGCGCCCGCTCGGCAATGTCCTCTACCTTCTGCCACCCTATTGCATCGCAGGCGACGAGCTCGAACGACTCTATGACGCCATCGAGGAGGCCGGGGAACGCTTCGGGTCCAGGCCGTGAGCAAGTCGTCGCGCATTCTCGGACTTGGCCATCACGTGCCTGGGCGCAAGGTGGCCAATGCCGAGATCGAGAGCAATCTCGGCCTCGAGCCGGGCTGGATCGAAAGGCGTACCGGAATCCGTTCGCGCTTCTGGGCAACGGACGAAGACACGCTGTCGGGTCTTGCTACCCGGGCTGGCGACATGGCGCTGGTGAACGCCGGTATTGCGCGCCACGACATCGGTCTGCTGTTGCTTGCCACCTCGACGCCCGACCATCTTCTGCCGCCAAGCGCGCCGCTGGTCGCACACAAGCTTGGCCTTGGCCGCGCAGGCGCTGTCGATCTGACCGGCGCCTGCGCCGGCTTCATCTATGCGCTCATGTTTGCGGACGGGTTCACCCGCCTGCATGGCAAACCAGCGCTGGTCATCGCCGCCAACATCCTCAGCCGCCGCATCAATCCAGCCGAGCGCGCGAGCTCAGTCTTGTTCGCCGATGCCGCCGGCGCCCTGGTGATCGGTCAGTGCGATGATGCTGATCGGGGCATTCTCGGTGCCTCGGTGGCTTCGGACGGCTCGCGCTACGGGCTGATCCAGATTCCCGCAGGAGGAAGCAACACGCCGTTCCATGGCGACCTCGACCTCGGGCAGACCCGGATGACGATGACCGACGGGCCCGAAGTGTTCGCAAAGGCCGTCGAGATGATGACCGATTGCTCGACAACCGCGCTAGCCACTGCGGGAGTGCGGCCACACAATGTCGGCCGGTTTGTGCCGCATCAGGCCAATACTCGGATTTTCGGCGCGGTCGGAAGAAACCTCGGCATTGCGGACCAAGCAATTGTCAAGACGATTGCCGAATACGGCAACTCTTCGGCCGCGACGGTCCCGCTGTCGCTCTCGCTCGCCAACCAGATGAAGCCATTCCAGCCAGGAGAGAAAATCCTTCTGGCGGCGGCGGGTGCGGGTCTCAGCGGCGGCGCTCTCGTGGTTGGAATCTAGCCGGCCGGCTCACGCGCGCAGGATTGGTCATGAATGGCAATAGGAGCAACAGAACCAATGCCAAAATGGCCTTCTGAAGCTCGACATGACCAAGCTGACGCAGCACGACCCGTGCGAGCCTCTGGATGAGTTCAAATGCAACACCCATTGCACCAATCGTACCATCTGAATAAAGCTCAATTACAAAGGGTGAGCCGCCCCATATATGTCGGATACCCGACATTGTTCACATAAAAGGCTCGATGCTTACACGCTCTTTGCTGTCTTCTCTTTTCTCTTTGCTCTTTGCTCTTCCGTCTTGACTAGCAGGAGCCTGCGGCTTATCTCATTGCCGCGTTAGCACTCGCTTCGGCTGAGTGCTAGGCATGCTCCGGCAACGGAGCACCGTTCAACATCCGCACCAAGGAAATCCAAAAATGGCAAAGTCGAATTTCCGGCCGCTGCATGACCGCGTGGTCGTACGCCGGGTCGAATCCGAATCCAAGACCGCCGGCGGGATCATCATCCCGGATACGG
>NZ_JAMYQZ010000091.1:0-24477 GCF_040321145.1 Mesorhizobium sp. M0514 | reverse complement strand
CGAGCGAAGCTCGACGGAGTGGGGGTCGATCTGTGGCGGTCGACTTTCGTCGCAACTCACCCCGGCGAACGGCTCGCCCATACCAGCCCGGCGAAACCGACCAGCATGGTCACGATGCCGATATAGAGCCATTGCGACTGGCCGGTCATGAAGCTGCCGCCGACCACGCCAATGCCTTGCAGCGACCGCAGCGCGCCGATGGCCAGTACGATCAGAGCCAGCAGATATTTGAGCAGTCTCATCGTTGGAATCCCTTTTCAAAGTCGATGGTCAACTGCGCCATGACCGTGATGACAGAGCGAAAGGACGGCGCCCAATCGCGCTCTCTTCTACTTGTAATATAACGTCCTGCCTTGCTCACGGAATCTGTGAAACAGCTCGCAATATCGCCGGCGATACGGCCGCGCCACACGAAAGATGCCTGACAAACTGTTTCCCAGCGACTCCAAACGTGTGCCGGTGCCACGGAACTGCCCGATGCTTGCCGCATTTCCTGCCTTATTCGACACTTAACGGCTGGGGTCTGTCGAAAACGGAGCCAATCCCCCCAACATGAAGAAAACAAACCAGACCGCGCTTGTCGCGGTAACGGTCGCGGCTGGCCTAATGGTCGGTGCGTCCGCCTCCTCCGCCGCCGGCCAGTGCGGCCGCGCCTCCTGGTACGCACTGCATTCCAGGACCGCCAATGGCGAACGCATGAACCCGTCGGCGCTGACCGCCGCGCACCGCAGCCTGCCTTTCGGCACCAAGTTGAAAGTGACCAACCAGAATAATGGCCGCAGCGTCATCGTGCGCATCAACGACCGCGGCCCGTTCATCAAAGGGCGCGTGCTCGATCTGTCCAAGGGCGCCGCCGGCCAACTCGGCTTCATCGGCTCCGGCCATACCTCGGTGTGCATGGCGCGCGTCTAGATCTGTCCAAGTCCGGCCCGATCGGGCCGGACACATCCTGCCCCGTTGTCCAACAGCCTTGCATTTTGCAGTGCACATTGAGCCGGCTGCACCCGCCCAACGCGGTTTCTCAAGGCCTTGGACGAAAGATTGGCATATGTCACGCCACGTGACGTATTGCATCGCAGCAATATCTTGTTAACCTCCGCGCGAGACATTCAAGGCTCGGCGCTGTCCGTCGTCCCTTCGGTCACGGCAGCTGCGGAGTACCTGATGTTCTACCAGCTCTACGAAATGAACCATGCCGCCTTGCAGCCCGCGCGGCTTTATGCCGATGCGGTGCGGCTGTTCTACACCAACCCGCTCAATCCGTTTTCGCATACGCCGTGGGGCCGCTCGGTCGCCGCCACCGCCGAACTGTTCGAGCGCACGACGCGCCGCTACAGCAAGCCGCATTTCGGCCTGAGCAAGACCGTGGTCGACTGGAAGAGCGTCGAGGTCAGCGAAAAGACGGTGTGGTCGAAGCCGTTCTGCAATCTTACCCGCTTCGAGCGGTCGGTGCCCGCCGGGCGAAAGGCCGACCCCAAGCTTCTCATCGTGGCGCCGATGTCGGGCCATTATGCGACGCTGCTGCGCGGCACGGTCGAGGCGATGCTGCCCTATGCCGACGTGCACATCACCGACTGGGTCGATGCCCGCATGGTACCGGTGACCGACGGCCATTTTGACCTCGACGATTATATCGACTACATCATCGACATGCTGCATGCGCTGGGGCCGGACACCCATGTGATGGCGGTGTGCCAGCCTTCGGTGCCGGTGCTGGCAGCGGTGGCGCTGATGGAAAAGCGCGGCGATCCCTTCGTGCCCTCGACCATGACGCTGATGGGCGGGCCGATCGACACACGCCGCAACCCGACCGCGGTCAATCTTCTGGCCAAGGAAAAGGGCATCGACTGGTTCCGCGACAACGTCATCATGCATGCGCCATGGCCGGTGCCGGGCTTCGGCCGCGAGGTCTATCCGGGGTTCCTGCAGCTGTCGGGCTTCATGAGCATGAACCTCGACCGCCACATCACCGCCCACAAGGACTTCTTCATGCATCTGGTCAAGCATGACGGCGACAATGCCGAGAAGCACCGCGATTTCTACGACGAATATCTGGCGGTGATGGACCTGACGGCGGAATTCTATCTGCAGACCGTCGACACGGTGTTCGTGCGCCATGCGCTGCCCAAGGGCGAGATGACGCATCGCGGCGAGGTGGTCGACACCAAGGCGATCCGCAATGTCGCGCTGTTCACGGTCGAAGGCGAGAACGACGACATTTCCGGTCTCGGCCAGACCCAGGCCGCCCACGATCTCTGCCCCAACATCCCGGCTGACCGGCATGCGCATTACATGCAGCCGGCCGTCGGCCACTACGGCGTCTTCAACGGGTCGCGATTCCGCTCGGAAATCGTGCCGCGCATCGTCGATTTCATCACCAGCTACGGCCGCCAGAACCGGGTTGCGGTGAAACCAAGGCTGGTCCGCTCCGCCAAAAGCTGAGGCTCGATCCGGCTGCAGCGTGCATTGCCCACAAAAGCGGGGCGATTTTGCGCGCCACAGGCGTTCTGTTGCACAATAGACGCTGTTGGGCGGGCGCGGGTAACCATGCCGAAGAATCTGGCTCCCCTTATAATTGACACGGAGTGTAAATCCCCTTTAACCTTTCGTTAAGAACAAGGGCGAACGGGGACAATGACTTCCTCACCGATGGCACGGACGCTGCGCTTGTGGGCGGCAGCAGGGCTGGCGATCTCTGCGTGCTGGGCAGTGCCGGCACTTGCAGGCGGCGCCATGGCGACGGGCGGCATGACCTCGCAGCCGATCGGCCACTATGATTTCTGTAAAACCCAGCCCGGCGAATGCTCGATCCGGCCGAGCAACCTCAACCCCGCCGCGATGACCGACGCCTTCATGCGCAAGCTGATCAACGTGACGTCAAGGGTCAACGCCGCCGTCAAGCCGATGAGCGACTACGACATCTATGGCAAGGACGAGGTCTGGGCCTATCCCGACAAGGGCGTCGGCGATTGCGAAGACTATGTGCTGGAAAAGCGCCGCCAGCTCTCGCGCTCTGGCGTGTCGCTGGCCGATCTCTTGATCACCGTCGTGCGCAAGCCGGACGGCGAAGGCCATGCCGTGCTGACCGTGCGCACCGACAAGGGCGACTACGTCCTCGACAATCTGACCGACAAGGTGAAGATCTGGGACGCCACCGGCTATCGCTTCCTCAAGCGGCAGGCCATCGACAACACCGGCCGCTGGGTCTCGATCCGCGGCGGCCAGCAGGTACTGGTCGGCGCGGTTCAGTAAGGACACGACGCTTTCGAACGAGCGGGATATCGGCCCGCGCGCCATCTTCAGGATGAGTCAGCGCCGCCCCTCATCAACGCTGCGGAATAGGTGCCGGCGCAGCGGCTATCTCCCTTCCCCCGTCACTACGGGGAGAAGGTGCCGGCAGGCGGATGAGGGCAGCGCTGCCCTCGAAATCTTATCTCTCGAAACGCCTCCTCAAAAAATTTCGCTACCTGCGTGAACCAAACCGTCTCCAGCGGCGACACACAGCCGTAACCAGAACCCAACCACCCAAACATGGAGACTTCAAATGACTGCTTTCCTTCGTAATGCCTTCCTCGCCGTTGTTGCGGTGTCTTCCTTGGCCGGATCCGCCATGGCCGATCAGACCGGTTGCGCCAAGACCAACAACTGGGGCAATCGCTGTTGCGAGCTCAACTCGGACTGCCTGGGCGGTGGCCGCGGCGGCGATCATGACAGCACTGGCGGCCGTGGCGGCCAGGCCGGCGCGAAGTAATCGTGACATATGCCCGCTGGCTATCGGCCGGCGGGCATCGCTTTCAGGAACAGCGCAAGCAAACCTTGCGCCTTGGCATCGCTTACCGGATTACTCTCGCCGCTCCAGTGCGGCCCGGATCGACGCGGTGATGCGGGCAAGCTCGGCTTCGTCCAGCTTCTCGATGTTTTCGGCCAGGAGATTGGCCAACTCGGTGGCGGCAGGACTGAGGCCGGACGTATCGAGTCTCACCCGCGGATGTGAGGCCTCGGCCAGACGCGCCAGCTCTTCGGCATCGTCCCAGATGACGTTGAAATAGCCGATGATCTTCTGGATCAGCGTCCAGGTCGGCGCGCCACGGCGGCCATGTTCCAGCGCCGACAAATAGGCGGCGCTGACTCCGATCGCCTGCGCCATGTCCTTCTGGCGCAAGCCGCGCTCGGCTCGAAGCGCCCGCAGTTTTTCGCCGAAGGGCGTCATCAGCGGGTTCGCCTGAGTCGAACGTAGAGCGCGCCCGAACCGCCGTGGTTGCGGGCGGCGTGATCGTGGCCGGAGACCAGCGGCCGGAAGGCAGGCGTCGACAGCCAGGCAGGCACGGCGCGCCGCAAGACGCCGTCGCCGCCCGACGACGACCCTTTTCCCGTAATGACGAGGACATAGCGGATGCCGCCGGCATGGGCCCGGTGCAGGAACGAAAACAGCAGCGAATAGGCCTCGTCCTGGGTCATGCCATGCAGATCGACGCGGCCTTCGATCGGCAGCCGGCCCTTCTTCAGCTTGTCCAATGTCGGCTCGTCCAGCGCGTGCGATACATGCTGCGCCTTCGGCTTGGCGGCGAGGACCGGACCGACAGCGACCGGCGTCTGTGCCGGCCTAGGGTCTACGACGATGTCGGGAATCTCGACCGCGGTCCGGCCCTTCAGCGGTCGGGCGGTGCGCGCCACCAGGTTCCACAGCACCCGGTCGTCTTCGTTGAGTTTATCGGGGCGCTTGCTCATCGATTCGATTCCGAAACGAGAGCGCGTGGAACCAAGGCATAGAAATCGGCCGCATTGCGAACGACGCCGGCGATCTCGCCGGCCGCATCGCCGGAGCCGGCGAACAGATCGCCCCGCGCCGGTCCGATGATGGCCGAGCCGGTGTCCTGCGCAATCATCAGCCGCCGGAACGGTTTTCCGTCGAAGGCGGTCAGCGACGGAGTGTCGATGTAGAAGGGGGTACCGAATGTGTGCAGCAGCCGGTCGACCGCGAGCGAACGGCCCGGCGTCAACGGCACCTTGGCGGCGGCGATAGGACCGAGTGCGGCATCGTCGACATCGGCTTCGCGAAAGAAGATGTAGGAGCGGTTCTGCCAGAGGATCTCGTCGACGCGATCCGGATGCGCCCTGAACCAGGCGCGGATAGACTGCATCGTCACTTTTTCCAGTGGGATTTCGCCGAGTTCGGCGAGAATCTTCCCCGGACCGCTGAAACGCTGGCCGGATTTGGCGGCATAGGTGACGCGGCAAAGCCGGCCGTCCGTCATTTTCAGCCTGGCCGCACCTTGCACATGGATGAAGAAGACGTCGACCTTGTCGGCAAGCCAGGCGATTTCCAGGCCTTGGCCGGCCAGCGCGCCGCGCTCGATCTCACCGCGGTCGAAATATTCAACCGGGCCCTGCGGCGTGCTGCGGGCGAAGGCCAGATAGTCGTCCATGCCCTTGGGACGGTTGGCGTCGTCGATGTCGACGAGATCGGCCGGCCGCGCCAGAAGCGGCACCGTGAATTCATCCGTGCGCACTGGTGAGGCCTCGGCCTCGGGCTCGTAGAAGCCGGTGACCAGGCCGAGGTTTTCGGATCGAATCTGGACTGGGGCGAAATGGCGCTCGAAAAAAGCCTTGGCCGCCGACCGATTCGCCGGCGAAACGGTGCGCGCCTCGTCATAAGCGCCGGCAAACGCGTCGAACCGGACGCCCAACGAACCGGTGCGGTAGGGCTTGTTCAGGACATGAAAGGCCGAACGGCGGAAGGCTTCGAAAGCGGGCAGATGGTCATCGGAATTCCAACCGGGAAGATCATCGAAGGACTTTTCCACGAAAAGCGGCGAGAGCGACACCTCAGCCTCGCCACTGCCCATGTTTGCCTGCATGTCGCTATCCCAAAAAAGCTGCCCGCACCGGGCGACATGCATAGGCTCAGTCTTCTTCCTCGGTGGCGACCAGCTTCCAGTTCGGATCTCGCGAGCGTGTGTCGCGGGCGAAGGTCCAGACATCCTTGACCTCGGCCACCGTCTCGGGATCGCCATCGATGACCGCACCCGCCTTGTCGCGGGTCGCCGAAATCAGTTCGCTCACGATACGCAGCGTGATGTGGGCCTCGCCGCCCTTCATCTCGGCCGAGACGATGTCGGCCTTGTCGATGCCGACGAAGGAGGACTGGATCTTTTCGGCTTTCGCCTCGCGGTCGCCAATCGCGGCAACGAAGCCGTCAAAAACCTCGCGCGACAACAGGTTCTTCAGCGTTTTTCGGTCGCCATCGGCATAGGCCATGACAATCATCTCGTAGGCCATCTTGGCGCCGTCGACGAAGACTTTGGGGTCGAAGGAGGGATCATTGTCCTTGATCGCGCGCAGGCCCTTGTTGAGGTCGGTGTCGGGCTTGGCGAAGGCATCGATGGCCGCGTAGGTCTCGGCAGCCGTCTCGCCCGGCATGCGCTTGCGTGGCAGCGAAACCACATTTTCGGGCTTCTGGGTCGCGTCCTTCTCGGTGCGGCTGGCCGTGTACGGATCGAAGGGCGGGCGCTCGCTGCCCGTGCGGCGGCCAAGCACGTTGCGCAGCTGGAAAAAGATCACCACCGCCGCAATCAGAAAGAAAATGGTGCCGAAGTCGAAGAATCCCATATCTTTCGCCAATCAATCCCTGACCTGGCCGGGACCGCCAGCCAATCCGGGCGGCGGTCGCATGGCGTTAAACATGCAAAGCATATAGAACGCATGGCGCAATCATTCAAATCAAAGGCAGGCATACTTATCTAACGGCCTCAGTGCCAGCGGCGATTATGCGCCGCCCGGCAAACATGGAAACGATCGGTCAAGATTTGCGCATTTCCTTCCGTCCTCTGTTCCTGCTTGCGCTGCCGCTGCTGGAAATCGCCGGTTTCGTCATTGTCGGCCGCGAGGTCGGGGCGCTGGCGACGGTCGGTCTGGTGCTGGCTTCAAGCATTGCCGGCGTGCTTCTGCTCCGGCACCAGGGTTTTGGTGTCATGGCGCGGGTCCGCGCCGAGATGGCCGGCGGCGGCGACCCCAGCCGCCAGCTCGCGCATGGCGCCATGATCGTGGTCGCCGCCATCCTGTTGATCATCCCCGGCTTCATTACCGATATTGTCGGCCTGCTGCTGTTCCTGCCGCCGGTGCGCGACCTTGCCTGGCGCAGGCTCAAGGGCCGCATCGTCGTCGCGACCGATTTCACCGCCGGCGGTTTTCGCGGCAGGTCGCGCGACAAGGTCATCGACCTCGACGACCGCGACTATTCGCGCGAGGACGATTTCAAGCGCGGTCCCGACCATAACTCGCCGTGGCGCCGCCTGAAGGACGACTGAACGTCACCTTGCCAACGACTGACTATTGACCCCTTTCGGCCTGAAGGCGGCAAACCTTGTCTTGTCTTGCCGACCATGCTAGCCAACGCCCGATTTCAATTCGGTCAGCGCTGCTGTCCAGGCAAAAGGAACAAGGCTCATGGCCAGCAAAGATGACGCGCCGGTCGGCGCCGCCAACGGCAACGGCGAAACGGCGCAGCCGTCGCTCAACGTGCTTGCCCAGTATGTGAAGGACCTGTCCTTCGAAAGCCCCGGCGCGCCGAACTCGCTGCGCGGCCGCGACAAGGCCCCAGGCATTGCGATCAACGTCAATGTCAATGCCAACCCGCTCTCCGACAAGCAGTTCGACGTCAATCTGACCTTGAACGCCAAGGCGTCCTTCGACCAGGAAGTGCTGTTCAATGTCGAACTGGTCTATGGCGGCGTCTTCGCCATCGCCGGCTTCCCGCAGGAGCACATGCTGCCGATCCTGTTCATCGAATGCCCGCGGCTTTTGTTCCCGTTCGCCCGCCAGATCATCGCCGAAGCCACCCGCAATGGCGGCTTCCCGCCGTTGATGCTCGACCCGATCGATTTTGCACAGATGTTCCAGCAGAAGCTGGCCGAGGACCAGGCGGCATCGAAGGTCAAGGTGAGCTGAAGGCAAGCGTCACGCGCATGAGTTGAAAGCCCGGCTTCGTGCCGGGCTTTTAGTATACTGAGATGCTGGCGGGACAGCACCCCCCTCTGCCTTGCCAGGCATCTCCCCCTCAAGGGGGGAGATTGGCCGTCATCGCGACCTTCGCCAACTTTAGACGTTGCAGGAATGGGCTGGAGCGGCGAAGCTGCTGATCTCCCCCCTTGAGGGGGAGATGGCCGGCAGGCCAGAGAGGGGTGTGACGGAACGCTACCTCCGCGATCCGTTCACCCCGCCGCCACCTTCAGCCACAGCGCCTTTTCACCGAGCGTCGCCACCAGCCCCGCATGCGCCGCTCGCTCGCCCTCGGTCAGGCGCGGCGGCAGGGCGATTGGCCTGGCGGCGATCGAGATGTCGATATCGGCAACGTCGCCATTGCTGTTGAGCTGCACCACGACGGCGTCGAGGACAAGTGCGGCCTGCTTGCCGCCGATGAGTTCGATGTAGACTTCGGCCAGGAGCTCGGAATCGAGCAGCGCGCCGTGCTTGGTGCGGTGGCCGTTGTCGATGCCGTAGCGGCGGCAGAGCGCGTCGAGCGAATTGGGTCCCATAGGGTGCTTGCGCCGCGCCAGCGCCAGCGTGTCGACGACGCGCCCGGTGTCTATGGCCGGCTGGCCGAGCCGCCCGAATTCCGTGTTGAGGAAGCCGATGTCGAAATTGGCGTTGTGGGCGACGAGCTTGGCGCCGTCGGTGAAGGCGAGCCATTCCTCGGCGATTTCGGCAAAGGTCGGCTTGCCGACGAGGTCGGCGGCGCTGATGCCGTGCACGGCTTGCGCCTCGACATGGACGGCGCGCCCCTGCGGATTGATGAATTTGTGGAAGGTGCGGCCGGTCGGGAAGCGGTTGACCAGCTCGACGCCACCAAGCTCGATGATGCGGTCGTCGCGCATGTCGAGTCCGGTGGTTTCGGTATCGAAAATGATCTCACGCATAGAATCAACCCACTCCTGGAGGAGTAGAATCATGGAGCGGAACAAAATGGCAATGGGCAATGCCGACAGCCTGCCGTCAGGAGCCTGATGGGCGCGACTTATCCCCCAGGAGTTAGCAGGCAAGCTCAGCGTCCTGAGAGCTCGGCAATGATCGCGCCGACCGCGGCGCGGGCGGCGTCCATGCCTTCACCGGTGTCGATGACGAAATCGGCCTGCCGGCGTTTTTCGGCATCGGGCACCTGCTTGGCCAGGATGGCCGCCAGCTTTTCCTCGCTCATATCAGGACGCGCCAGCACGCGGGCGCGCTGGATATCGGCCGGCGCGGTCACGACAACGACCTTGTCGACACGGTTGCGGCCGCCGGTTTCGAACAGCAGCGGTATGTCGAGCACGACGAGCGGCGCGGCGGCGGCGCGGTGCCTTGCCAGAAAGGCGTCGGCATCGGCCCGCACCAGCGGATGAACGATCGCCTCCAATGTCTTCAGCGCGGCGGCGTTGCCGATCACGCGGCGCGCCAACTCGGTGCGGTCGACCGAACCGGCAATCACGGTGCCGGGAAAGGCCGCCTCGACGAGAGGTGCTGCCTTGCCGGCATAGAGGCGATGCACGGTCTCGTCGGAATCATGCACCGGCACGCCGGCGTCGACGAACATCTTCGCCGTGGTCGACTTGCCCATGCCGATCGATCCGGTGAGGCCAAGCACGATCATCATTTGGCGCCCATCATTTGCAACCCATCATTTGGCGAGGATGTCGGCGACGATCATCTGCCGCAGTTCGGCAGTGACCTGCGGCATCTTGCCGAACCAGCGTTCGAAACCGGGCACAGCCTGGTGCAACAGCATGCCGAGCCCGTCGACCGTCTTCAAATTTCTCGCGCGGGCAGCGGCAAGCAGCGGTGTTTCCAGCGGCACATAGACGATGTCTGCGACAATGGCGTGAGCTGGCAGGCCGGCCGGATCGGCGGCCAGCGTCGCATCGCCATGCATGCCAAGTGCCGTCGTGTTGATCAGCAAGCCGGCATCGCCAAGCAAGTCGCCGACCGCGCCATGCGCCGAGACGCCGGCCCCGAAGCGGTCGGCGAGTTCCTGCGCCCGCGCCAATGTGCGGTTGACGATGCGGATATCTTTGATGCCGCGCACTTTAAGCGCGTGGATGACCGCGCGCGACGCGCCACCGGCGCCGAGCACCACGGCCGGAGCGTTTCTCTCCCAGCCCGGGGCATGCTCGTCGAGATTGCCGGCAAAGCCGATCCAGTCCGAATTGCCGCCCCACAGCACGCCGTCGTCCAGCCACAGCATGTTGACCGCGCCGATCATCTCCGCCGCCTCGTCGCGGCGCTCGACCCGGGCAAAGGCGACTTCCTTGTGTGGAATGGTGACGTTGCCGCCCTGATAGCCATTGGCCGGGAGGGAAGAGAGGAACTCGGGAAAATCGGCCGGCGCGACATCGATCGCATGATAGCTGCCGTCGATGCCGTATGTGTTCAGCCAATAGCCGTGGATCTTCGGCGAGCGCGAATGCGCGATCGGATGGCCGGTGACGAAAGCTTTTTTCTCAACCATCGATGGCTCCGAGCGCACGCAATTCCGCCAGCACCGGTAACAGCGGCAGGCCGACAATGGTGAAATAATCGCCTTCGATCTTTTCGAACAGCTGGATGCCTTCGCCCTCGATCTGGTAGGCGCCGACGCTCGACAACGCCTTGGCGCCGACGCGGGCCAGATGCCGGCCGATGAAGGCCGGATCGAGCTTGCGCATGGTAAGGCTGGCGATGCCGACGTGACGCCACAGCACCTTGCCGTTGCGGCAGAGCACGGCGGCGCTGTTCAGCTGATGCGTCTTGCCCGACAGCGCCAACAGATGGCGGCGGGCGCCTTCCATGTCGGCCGGCTTGTGGAACACTTCATCTTCCAGTGACAAAGTCTGGTCGCAGCCGAGCACCAGGGCGCCCGGTCTGCGTTCGCTGACCTCGGTCGCCTTGGCTTCGGCGAGTATCAGGGCGACATCTTCCGGCGACACACCGCTGTCCTGCAACGGCGCCTCGAGCGCACGCTCGTCGACATCGGCAGGCACCGCTTCGATGCCGAGCCCGGCATTGATGAGCATTGCTTTGCGGAACGGGCTGCCGGAGGCAAGGATGATTTTTTCGGTCATGGGTTCTGGGCCTGGTCGATAGTGGTCGATTGGGGCAGGAGGTCGCGTTGCCATCCCATCATCTATTCTTCCCCCGCAGGGCAACAATGGCTGCCGCGGTCTCTTCGATCGAACGGCGGCTGACGTCTATCATCGGCCAATTGTGGCGGGTGCAGATCTGGCGGGCATAGGCGAGCTCTTCGGCGATCGAGGCACGGTCGACATAATCGGTCGCTTCGTAGGTGCTGCTGTTGCCGAGCACGCGGTTCTGCCGGACATGCGAGATGCGTTCGGCGGTGGCGATCAGCCCGACGATCAGCGGCTTGGTGGCAGCGACCAGGCTTTCGGGCACCGGCACGCCGAGCACGATCGGGATGTTGGCGGTCTTGATGCCGCGGTTGGCGAGATAGATGCTGGTCGGCGTCTTCGATGTCCTGGAAATGCCGATCAGCACCACATCCGCGTCGTCCATATTGAGCGGCAGCTGGCCGTCATCATGCTCCATGGTGAAATTGAGTGCGTCGATACGGTGGAAATAATCGGCGTCGAGCACATGCTGGGCGCCGACGCGGCGGCCGGCCGGCGTGCCGAGATAGGACTGGAAGACGGTGAGGACCGGCTCCAGCACCGAAACACAGGGTAGCCCCATGGTGGCGCAGCGCTCGTCAATGCCGCGCGCCAGCTTCTGGTCGACGACGGTGTAGAGGATGATGCCCGGTTCCTCCTCTATGTCCTCGAAGACTTTCGCCACCTGCTTTTCGGTGCGGATGAGCGGATAGATATGCTCGATGGCGCGCGCATCCTTGTATTGCGCCGAGGCGGCTCGGCCGGCCGCCAGCAGCGTCTCGCCGGTGGCGTCGGAAATCAGGTGCAGGTGAAAGAAGCTCTGGGGTTTGTTCACAGGGGGCGCCTCAGGCTGTGGGCTTGTGTGGATAAACCGGGGCCGCAAAGGCGACCGGCTGGAGGCGACTGTATCAGAAGGCCAGTTGTCCACAATTCGATGCGCTGTCAGCTTCACTGTGCGGTTGGGGACAAATCTGGGGACGGGCGTTTTTGCCAGCGCTTCATCCACAGAGGCGGTTTTTCAGCGGCTACGTCAAACCATTGACTCCAGTGATGGAATCCTGGTCATCCACACTCTTTGCCAATCCCGCGGAAGAAACACGCGACAAAATGCTGGCTGGCCTTTTCCAGGGCAAAGCGGGACAGGTGACAACCACCGATACCAACAGACTCTTAGAATCAGAAGATTCTAGAAATAGACTATTTAATTATAGAGAAGGCAGGGAAGAGAGCGCTCAATGCCCGAGAACCGCATCGTGCTGGACGTGCTGAGAGGCGAGGCAGTGTTTCCGCCGCCGCTCTGGATGATGCGCCAGGCCGGGCGCTATTTGCCGGAGTACCGCGAGACCAGAAAGCGCGCCGGGTCCTTTCTCGACCTTTGCTACAATCCTGATCTGGCCGTCGAAGTGACGCTGCAGCCGATCGAGCGCTTCGGCTTCGATGCCTCGATCCTGTTCTCGGACATTCTGGTCGTGCCGCATGCGCTGGGACGCGATGTCCGCTTCGAGGAGGGCCGCGGGCCGCTGCTGACGCCAATCACTGCAGCTGAGATTTCGGCTCTCAACAGTGAAACGTTTCACGTGAATCTCGAACCGGTCTACGAAACGGTTCGCCGGCTGCGGGCAAGATTGCCTGACGAGACCACGCTGATCGGCTTCTGCGGCGCGCCGTGGACGGTGGCGACCTACATGATCGCCGGCCACGGCACACCCGACCAGGCGCCGGCGCGGCTGTTTGCCTATCGCGAACCGACGGCCTTCAAGCATCTCCTGAAAGTGCTCGCCGATCACTCCGCGGCCTATTTGATCCGCCAGATCGAAGCCGGTGCCGACGTGGTGCAGATTTTCGATTCCTGGTCCGGCGTGCTTGATGATGCGTCTTTCGAGCAGTTCTGCGTGCAACCGGTGGCGGAGATCGTCAGGCAAGTTCGTGCGGTTCATCGCGATGTTCCGATCATAGGCTTTCCCAAGGGCGCCGGCGCCCGCTACGAGACCTATCGTGAGAAGACCGGGGTGACGGGGCTGGGGATCGACTGGACCGTGCCCCTGTCGGCTGCGAACGAACTGCAGCATTCAGGTGCGGTCCAGGGCAATCTCGATCCCTTGCGGCTTGTGGCTGGCGGCAAAGCCCTGTCGGACGGCGTCGATGCGATCCTCAAGGCGCTGGGCGACGGACCGCTGATCTTCAATCTCGGCCATGGCATTACGCCGGAGACGCCGGTGGCGCATGTCGAGGCGATGGTGAAGCAGGTGCGGAGCGCGACACGCTGATGGCTCAATCGGATAATACGGGCGGCAACAGCACTCGTGGGGCGATGATGCGCATGACCATCGGCATCGGAGTGCTGGTTGTTCTCACCGCACTTTTGTTTTTCTTTGCGCCTGAGGGTTTCTATCCCTGGGCGAAGGCAATCCATATCCTGGCCGTCATCTCCTGGATGGCCGGCATGCTCTATCTGCCGCGATTGCTGGTCTACCACGCCGACGCAGAGAAGGGGTCCGTCCAGTCGGAGACCTTCAAGGTGATGGAGCGGCGTCTGCTGCGCGGCATCATCAATCCGGCGATGATTGTCACCTGGGTGTTCGGGCTTTGGCTTGCCTGGAAAGTGTTTGGCTTTCACGGCGGCTGGCTGCACGCCAAGATGGGCTTGGTGCTGTTGCTGTCGGGTGTGCATGGCTATCTGGCCGGTGCTGTCAGGAAATTCGCCGAGGACCGCAATGAAAAACCGGCGCGGCACTGGCGAATCGTCAACGAGATCCCCACATTGCTGATGATCGCCATCGTCATCCTGGTTGTCGTCAAGCCGTTCTAGGCCCATTTCGGTCGACAAAACGCAGCTTGCTCTTTCCCCCGACCGACGATAAAAGACGGGTCTTCCTTCCCGTCATGCGCCGCCCTTGATGCTTTCGGCCGCGCCCGGCATTTATCGCATCCAGCCGATATATTTTCCCCAAAGCAGATTCAGAGTCCGTCTATGCAAGAAATGAAACTCGCAGAGTTCAAGAACAAGAAGCCGCCAGAGCTGATCGCCTATGCCGAATCGCTCGAAGTGGAAAACGCCAGCGTCATGCGCAAGCAGGAACTGATGTTTGCCATCCTGAAGAAACTGGCCGCCCAGGACGTCGAGATCATCGGCGATGGTGTGGTCGAGTTGTTGCAGGACGGTTTCGGCTTCCTGCGCTCAGCCAATGCCAATTATCTGCCGGGTCCCGACGATATCTACATCTCGCCCTCGCAGATCCGCCGCTTCTCCTTGAAGACCGGCGATACCGTCGAAGGGCCGATCCGCAGCCCAAAAGAGGGCGAGCGCTATTTCGCTCTTCTCAAGGTCAACACGATCAATTTCGACGATCCCGAAAAGATCCGTCACAAGATCCATTTCGACAATCTGACGCCGCTCTATCCGACCAAGCGGCTGAAGATGGAGATCGACAATCCGACCGGCAAGGACATCTCGTCGCGGGTGATCGACCTGGTGGCGCCGATCGGCAAGGGACAGCGCGCGCTCATCAACGCGCAGCCGCGTACCGGTAAAACGGTGCTGATGCAGAATATCGCCCACTCGATCACGGCCAATCATCCGGAATGCTATCTGATCGTACTTCTGATCGACGAACGGCCAGAAGAAGTGACCGACATGCAGCGTTCGGTGAAGGGCGAGGTCGTGTCCTCGACCTTTGACGAACCGGCGGTGCGCCACGTCCAGGTCGCCGAAATGGTCATCGAAAAGGCCAAGCGCCTGGTCGAGCATGGCCGCGACGTCGTTATTCTGCTCGATTCGATCACCCGCCTCGGCCGTGCCTACAACACTGTTGTGCCGTCCTCCGGCAAGGTGCTGACCGGCGGTGTCGACGCCAACGCGCTGCAGCGGCCGAAGCGCTTCTTCGGCGCGGCCCGCAACATCGAGGAAGGCGGCTCGCTGACCATCATCGCCACCGCGCTGATCGACACCGGCAGCCGCATGGACGAAGTCATCTTCGAAGAGTTCAAGGGCACCGGCAACTGCGAAATCCAGCTCGACCGCAAGGTCGCCGACAAGCGCATCTACCCGGCCATGGACATTTTGAAGTCCGGCACCCGCAAGGAAGACCTGCTGGTCTCCAAGCAGGATCTGCAGAAGATCTTCGTCCTGCGCCGCATCCTGGCGCCGATGGGAACCACGGATGCGATCGAGTTCCTGATCGACAAGCTGAAGCAGACCAAGACCAACGCCGATTTCTTCGATTCGATGAACACGTAAGCTTCTCGTCGGCCATCGTTTCGCATTGAAGCCCCGTTCCGGGAACGGGGGCAAACAGGTCGCATTTCCGACAGGGCGTGGCCTTGGGCGGCAATTTCCATAGCTGTCGTCATGCGAGTAATCGCGTCTCGAAGATCGGAAGCCGCATGGAGAAAACAATCCCGACCCTGATCGGCTTCTCGGCCATCCTGACATGGTCCTTCCTGGCGCTGCTTTCGACGGCGGCGGGACCGATTCCGCCCTTTCAGCTGGCGGCGATGACGTTTCTGCTTGGCGGGTTGGTCGGCGCGTCGAGCTGGCTTGTCCGTCCGGCGGCGATCAAGTCGCTGCGCCAGCCGTGGCAGGTCTGGGCGCTCGGCACAGCGGGGCTGTGCATCTATCACTGCGCCTATTTCTTCGCCATCCAGTCGGCGCCGCCGGTCGAGGTCAGCCTGATCGCCTATCTCTGGCCGTTGCTGATCGTCGTCTTTGCCGCCTTCCTGCCTGGAGAAAAGCTTAGGGCCCATCACATCGCCGGCGTCGTGCTCGGCCTTGCCGGCGCCATTGTGGTGATCACCAAGGGCGGCACGATCGGACTGGCCAATGGTGTGATGAAGGGGCATGTCATCGCGCTGTTCTGCGCTTTCATCTGGGCCGGCTATTCGGTTTTATCGCGCCGCTTTGGCAAGGTGCCGACCGATGTCGTCGCCGGTTACTGCTTCATCACGGCTGCGGTCGCCTTGGTGCTGCACCTGACGCTTGAGGCTACCGTCTGGCCACAGACGGCGACGCAGTGGAGCGCCATCGTCACCTTGGGCGTAATACCGCTAGGCGCCGGCTTTTACGCCTGGGACTATGGCTGCAAGCACGGCGACATCATGATCCTCGGCGCCCTCTCCTACGCGGCGCCCCTCTTCTCGGTCATCGTGCTTCTGCTGGCAGGCTTTGGTGTGTTTCACTGGTCGGTGGCTGTTGCTTGCATCCTGATCACGGTCGGAGCGGTGGTCGCGGCCAAGGATTTGCTGTTCGCGCCGCGGCCGCTATCCGTTGATGTGACGCGGCTTCCTTCGGCCTTGGACGGAAACACGGGTTGAGCTACCGGCGTCGCAGCAGCGGCTCGGTTCCTACGGATCCGGCCCCACGGGCAGGATAGCGGTACATAGCTCCGGTCTGCCGGTCTGCGGCCGGATGCCACTGGCCAATGTTAAGTCGATTCGCATCCGTTCCGATCGCGGAGACGATCGGCGTGACGCGGGTCGGGATTTCCGATTCGCAACCGGAACGAGGCTTGCCTCATGGGGAGATGGGCTCCAGCTTCACGGTTCCGGGCCAGGAACAGGCATTAACGATGCCGGCCTGCCGTAGGGCTTGCTGGCCCGCCCAGAACTGCTTGGCGTCGGGATTAGGACCCGCCTGCTCGCACATGGATGACAAGGCGGCTATACAGATTTGGTAATGTCCGGCCGCTCCTCGCGATCGACCTTGATATTGACGAACAGCCGGTTCATGACGGCCGCGACACTGTGGGATTGTTGACACCTAGGCGACCGGTGAGAACGGGCAAATGATTTCGGGCGATTCGATCGTTGCGCTTTCCAGCGGGCGCCTGCCCGCCGGCATCGCTGTCATCCGCATTTCCGGACCGAGGGCTCGATTCGTTGTCGAAACGGTGGCTGGTGGCACGGTCAAGGACCGGTGTGCGACCCTGCGCAAGCTCCGAACGGTGGACGGGTCGCTTATCGACAACGGCCTGGTGCTGTTTTTTCCTGGGCCGAACAGTTTTACCGGCGAGGATGTCGCCGAGTTCCACGTCCATGGCGGCCGCGCCGTCGCCGGCAAGATGCTGGAGATCGTCGCCGGCTTTGACGGCCTGCGTCATGCGGAGCCTGGGGAATTTACGCGCCGGGCTCTTCTCAACGGCAAGCTGGATCTGGTCGAGACGGAGGCGTTGGCCGATCTGGTCAACGCCGAAACCGAAGCGCAGCGGCGCTTTGCCGTGCAGAATGCCGAAGGAGTGCAAAGCGAACTCTATCTTGGCTGGCGCCATCGCCTGATCCATGCACGGGCCATGATCGAGGCGGAAATCGACTTCGCCGACGAAGACGACGTGCCCGGTTCCGTTTCGGACACGGTTTGGTCCGATGTGCGCGCAATGGTGGGGGAGATCGGCCGGCATGTCGATGGCTTCCATGCCGCCGAGATCATCCGTGACGGGTTTGAGGTTGTCATCCTCGGTGCACCGAACGCCGGCAAATCCAGCCTGTTCAACGCGCTGGCCAAGCGTGAGGCGGCGATTGTTACCGACGAGCCCGGCACGACGCGGGACTTGCTCGAAGTGGTGCTGGATGTCCACGGAGTGCGGGTCAGGGTAACCGACACCGCGGGCCTGCGCGAGGCGCCCGGCAAGATCGAAGCGATCGGTATCGAAAAGGCGCGGGCCAAGGCGCACACGGCTGACCTGGTGCTGTTGCTGGAAGATCTGGCGGACCCGAGTGCGATCGGCAACATGCCTGTCGAGGCCCCGGCTTTGAGAATCGGCACCAAGGTCGATCTCTTGAAAGGTTCGCCGCGATTGGAGGCGTATGATGCGTTGATCTCGACGGTGGACGGCACTGGGTTGGCTGAACTCCTGGCCGAGATCGGCAGGCGCGCCGCGGCTGCTATCGGCGATGCCGGTGACATCCTGCCGTCTCGGTTGCGGCATGTGGAGCTGCTCAATGAGACCAGGCGCTTTCTGATCTCGGCTTTGTCGGGGCAAGAGCGCGGCCAGGAGCTGCGGGCGGAGGAGCTGCGTCTTGCGGTGGACCGGCTCGGCCGGATTGTCGGCGCGGTGGATGTCGAGGACCTGCTGGACGTAATCTTTTCGCAGTTTTGCATTGGAAAGTGACTCACGTGAAACAGGGGGGCGCGCTGTGTGAGTGACTCACGTGAAACACAGGGGGCCACCCTAGTGCGTGTTTCACGTGAAATGAGGAGTTTGGCAAAAACGGCAAGTGCCGAAGGCCGGCCCCGCCCCTCATTGTCCTCCCGGGCATTTCTCACGTGCAGTGACGGGGAGAAAGATACTGTTATCCGGGATTTCGCCAACCACCGAAGCGCGCCAGCGCTTGAGCTCCTCCTTGTTCACCGGGAGAAGATGCCGGCAGGCAGATGAGGGGCAGCGCCAGCCGAGGTAATTGTCGCCGCTTCCCTGACTCACGTGAAACACCTCTGCGGCTTTCAGCACTCCGTTCCCCGTGAACGAATCAACCTGCAATCCTTGACAGCGTCCTCTCGTGGGGACATGTGTCGGGAAATCTCTGAATCTGGAAGGGACAATGATCGATCACTATGATGTGGTTGTGGTGGGCGGTGGCCATGCCGGGTGCGAGGCTGCGAGCGCTGCCGCGCGCGCCGGTGCCAGGACCGCGCTGATCACGCTGCGCTTCGACACGATCGGTGTCATGTCCTGCAATCCGGCGATCGGCGGCCTCGGGAAGGGCCATCTGGTGCGTGAGATCGACGCCATGGACGGGCTGATGGGCCGCATCGCCGATGCTGCCGGCATCCAATTCCGCCTGCTTAATCGCCGCAAAGGCCCTGCCGTGCGCGGGCCGCGCACGCAGGCCGACCGCAAGCTTTACCGGCTGGCCATGCAGGAAGCGATTCGGCAGCAGAACGGTCTCGACGTCGTCGAAGGCGAAGTCTTGGATTTCGAGATCGAAGAAGGACGGATCGCCGCTGTGCTCCTGGCCGACGGGCGCCGGTTGGCGTGCGGTGCAGTCGTCCTGACCACCGGCACTTTTCTTCGCGGCCTCATCCACATTGGCGACAGGAAGATTGTCGCCGGGCGGATGAACGAGCAAGCGAGCCTTGGCCTGTCGGCGACGATGAGCCGCGCCGGTTTCGCGCTTGGACGGCTGAAGACCGGCACGCCGCCGCGGCTCGATGGCCGCACCATCGACTGGGCGTCGCTGGAAAGCCAGGCGGCCGACGAACATCCAGTGCCGTTCTCGCTGCTCACCGACACAATCAAGAATCCGCAAATCCATTGCGGCATCACGCGTACGACACCGGCGACGCACGCGCTGATCCGCGCCAATCTCGGCCGCTCCGCCATGTATTCCGGCTCGATCGAAGGCGTAGGTCCACGTTACTGCCCGTCGATCGAAGACAAGATCGTCAAGTTCGGCGATCGAGAAGGTCATCAGATATTCCTCGAGCCGGAAGGGCTGGACGACGACACGGTCTACCCCAATGGCATTTCGACCTCCCTGCCCGAGGATGTGCAACTCGACATTCTCAAAACTATACCCGGGCTAGAGCGGGCGACCATGCTGCAGCCCGGCTACGCCATCGAATACGACCATGTCGATCCGCGCGAGTTGGAGCCGACGCTTGAGGCCAAACGTATTGCGCGGCTTTTCCTAGCCGGTCAGATCAACGGCACCACCGGTTATGAAGAAGCCGGGGCGCAGGGCCTGCTTGCCGGGCTCAACGCCGCGCGCAAGGCGGCGGCCGACGACCAAATCGTGCTCAGCCGCACCGAAGCCTATATCGGTGTGATGGTCGACGACCTCACCAGCCGCGGCATTGCCGAGCCCTACCGCATGTTCACTTCGCGGGCGGAGTTTCGCCTATCGCTGCGCGCCGACAATGCCGATGAAAGGCTTACGCCTCTGGCAAATCAGCTTGGTATCGTGTCGCCGGAGCGGACGCGGCGGTTCAATGAAGTCACACAGGATCTTGATAGGGCGCGCGAACTCGCAGTTGCGACGACGATGACGCCCAACGAAGCGGCGCGGCATGGGCTGGAGATCAACAGGGACGGCGTGCGCCGCTCCGCCTATGAATTGCTTGCTTATCCCGGCGTCGATATCGCTTGGCTCGCCCGTGTTGTGCCGGCCTTTGGCGCAATCGATGTCAAAACCTCTGAGCGGCTCGAAACGGAAGCGAAATACTCGGTTTACCTCGATCGCCAGCAGGCAGATGTCGCACAAATCCGCCACGAGGAAAGCCGGCTGATCCCGGCGTCGGTGGATTTCGCCGATGTTCCTGGCCTGTCCAATGAGCTGAAGCAGAAGATGCTAACGCGTCAGCCCCGGTCGATCGCTGACGCGCAGCGTATGGAAGGCATGACGCCGGCGGCGCTGGCCATCATCGTCGCGCACGTCCGCAACGCCGAGTCGGCCGCCCAAAGGGCCGTTGCGTGAGCTCTGCCTCATGGGCGAGCCTGCAAGAGGCTGCGGGACCGGTTTCACGTGAAACATTCGATCGCCTGGTGGCGTTCGAACAGCTGTTCCTGAAATGGAACCGAAGCATCAATCTGGCCGCGCCGTCGACGCTGGACGACGTCTGGGGCCGCCACATTCTGGATAGCGCGCAACTGGCGCGAATCGCACCGCAGGCCAAACGCTGGGCCGATCTCGGCTCGGGCGGCGGTTTTCCGGGCCTGGTGCTGGCCTTCCTGCTGGTCGAACGCGAAGGCGCGTCGATCGATCTGGTCGAGAGCAACCGCAAGAAAGCATCGTTTTTGCAGGCGGTCATTGGCCAGTTCGGTTTGCCGGCACGGGTCGTCGCCCGGCGCATCGACGACAGCTATGCGCTTGTTTCCGCACCGGAAATCATCACGGCGCGGGCGCTGGCCGCGCTGCCGGCGCTGCTTGACCTGTCGGCGCCATGGCTGACCAAGGGGTCACGTGCGCTTTTCCACAAAGGCCGGGATTACCGCTCCGAGGTGGAAGAAAGCACTCACCGCTGGGCTTTCGATCTGGTAGAACATCCGAGCATGACCGACGCCCATGGCGTCATCCTCGAAGTGACCGATCTGCGGACGGCGTAAGCTCTCCTTCGCAACCTTGGCGACGCAATGAATACCTGGCACAGACCCATGAAAACCGGACCTCGCATCATCACCGTCGCCAACCAGAAGGGCGGCGTCGGCAAGACCACCACCGCCATCAATCTGGCCACGGCGCTGGCCGCGATCGGCGAAAAGGTGCTGATCGTCGATCTCGACCCGCAAGGCAATGCCTCGACGGGTCTCGGTATCGACCGCAAGGATCGCACCGTCTCCTCCTATGACGTGTTGACCGGCGAACTGGGCCTGGAAGAGGCGGCCATTCCGACGGCGGTGCCCGGCCTGTCGATCGTGCCGTCGACGCTCGATCTGCTCGGCATCGAGATGGAAATCGCCTCGGCGCCGGATCGCGTGCTTAAGCTGCGCAACGCGCTGCGCGCCGCCACTGAGCGCGGTGCGCCGTTCGGCTATGTGCTGATCGACTGCCCGCCCTCGCTCAACCTTTTGACTTTGAATTCAATGGCGGCAGCCGATTCTGTTCTTGTGCCGCTGCAGTGCGAGTTCTTCGCGCTGGAAGGGCTCAGCCAACTCCTGGAAACGGTGGACCAGGTGCGCCGTTCGATCAATCCGGACCTGATAATCCAGGGCATCGTGCTGACCATGTATGACGGCCGCAACAACCTCGCCAACCAGGTGGTGCAGGACGTGCGGGCACACATGGGCGACAAGGTCTACGAGACGATCATTCCTAGGAATGTGCGGGTGTCCGAGGCGCCGTCCTATGGCAAGCCGGCAATCCTCTACGACCTGAAATGCTCCGGCAGCCAAGCCTATCTGCAATTGGCATCCGAAGTGATCCGCCGCGAGCGAAAATTGCGCGCCGCATGATTAGGCAGGGTCGATAAACAAAGCCGATCCGGCACCGAAACGATCATGAATCTGGAATTGAGATGAGCGAAGACCTTTCGAGAAAGAGACTGGGGCGTGGACTGGCGGCGCTGATCGGGGAGATCGACCGCCCGGTGGCAGCGGCCGAAAAGCCGGGCTTGAATGCGGACGGCAAGGTGCCGATCGAATTCCTGAGCCCGAACCCGAAAAACCCGCGCCGGCACTTTGGCGACGCCGACCTGACCGATCTCGCCCAGTCGATCCGCGAACATGGCGTGGTGCAGCCGGTGGTGGCGCGGCCTTCGCCGACGCAGGCCGGGCGCTACGAAATCATCGCCGGCGAGCGGCGCTGGCGCGCGGCCCAGCGAGCCGGGCTGACCGAGATCCCGATCATCGTGCGCGACGTCAACGACCGCACAGCGCTGGAACTGGCGATCATAGAAAACGTTCAGCGCACCGATCTCAACCCGGTCGAGGAGGCGCTCGGCTACCAGCAGTTGATCGACGACCACGGCTACACACAGGCCGACCTCGGCAATGTCATCGGCAAGAGCCGCAGCCACGTGGCCAACACGCTGCGGCTGCTGAAGCTGCCCGACGTGATCCGCGACATGCTGGTCGACGGCGCGCTGTCGGCCGGCCATGCCCGGACGCTGGTGACGGCGCAGGATCCCGCCGGGCTAGCCAAGCAGATCGTCGAAGAAGGGCTTTCGGTGCGCCAGGCCGAGGCGCTGGCGCAGATGCCGGCGGGCGGCACGCCGCCCAAGGCAAAACCAGCACACGGCGCATCGGGCAAGGATGCCGACACGCTGGCGCTAGAAAGGCTGATGACCAACACGATCGGCATGATCGTGACCATCGAGCACAAGGGCAAAGGCGGCGCGATCCGCGTGGACTACCGCAGCCTGGAGCAGCTCGACGAGCTATGCCGGCGGTTGAAGGACGAGCGGTAGAAGGTTGAGGTTGCGCCATATTTAGCCGGCGAATGAAGTTCTGGCTTAGGATGAAGAAAGGGCTTGGCGGTTGCCGGCCCTTCTTTTTATTGGCGATTGCCGAAGGGATCGAACTGCTGATCTCCCCCCTTGAGGGGGAGATGGCCGGCAGGCCAGAAGGGGTCGTCTCGCATCAAGCGCCGACCTCGTTTGTCGTTGCGAAAGGCGCCAGCGCTCCACGCGCGGCGACCCCCTCTGTCGCCTTTGGCGACATCTCCCCCTCAAGGGGGGAGATCACCGCTGCGCCAGCCTCGCGCTCTCCACCGCAATGCTGAGCAGCGCCTGCCGTGCCAGCGCTTCCGACAAATCCGGCCTGCGCCTGGTCTGCAGCACGGCCGATTGCAGCCGGTTCAGCGCGCGGCTGAGCGCCTCGACGTTCCAGCGCTCCAGCGCCTTCTCCACCAGCTTGCGCCGCGAGAAAAACACCGGCGGACGGGCGCCGGCCATGGCCGAGGCGGCGTTGCGGCCGGCGGTGTCCATCTGGCCGCGCATGACCTGAAGCTGCTGCAGCTGCCGCATCGCCGAGGACAGCACCAGGAAAGGATGGCCGCCGGACAGGCAGTGGCGGGTGAAGGCGGTGTCGAAGTCACCGATCCTGCCCTCCAGCACAGCATCGACCGCGTCGTCGAAGGAGGCGCCGGAGACGTCGCCGGACATCGCCCTTACGTCGTCGAGGCTGATGTCCTTCTGGCCGTGGGCATAAAGCACCAGTTTTTCGATCTCACCGCGTGAGGCCAACCGGTCGCCGCCGAGATTGCGGCGCAGCGCCTGGCGTGCGTCGAGCGCCATCGACATGCCGGCCTTGCGCAACTCGTCGTCGATGACGCTGTCGATGTCGCGGGCTTCATCGGCGTAGCAAGGCAGCGCCATGGCGGTGTCGGCGGCCTCGACGATCGCGCGCAGTCCGACGCCCTTTTTCAGGTCGCCGGCCTCGATGAGAATGATGGCGTCGCGCGCGGGCTCCGCGGTCAGCGCCTTGACGTCGTCGGCCAGGGCCTTCTGGCCGCTGGCATTTCGCACCCACAGAAGCCGCCGGTCGGAGAACATCGGCACGGTGCGGGCTTCGTCGAGCAGCCGGCCCTGGTCGCGATCGACCTCCGCGCCATCGAGCCGGACGACTGAGAACGGATCGTCGAGCGACAGGCCGGTTTTCGCGGCAAAGGCTTTGGCCCGCTCGGCGACCAAGCCGCGGTCGGGACCGTAAAGCAGGACGATCGATATGCGCGCGTCAGGCTTCGCCAGCCACGAATCGACCTCGTATCCTTTTTTCTGCGCCATGGAGGGTGGTTAGCATGATGCGGTCGCTGAGTGAACGTTCTCCAAAGCGTTCGAGACCTTGGCGCCCTTCCTCTCCCTCCGGAGGGGGGAGAGGTGGCTCGGCGAAGCCGAGACGGAGTGGGGGAGCCACGTGGCAATCGCCGCGAACGGACAAAGGAAGGGCACTATTTCAAGCATTGCCTAGCGCCCAAGGGTCGACCCCCACTC
>NZ_JAMYQZ010000090.1:0-25433 GCF_040321145.1 Mesorhizobium sp. M0514 | reverse complement strand
GCCTCGGATTTGCGCAAGGCGATCAGGCGCATCTTCACAGGCTCGCCCTTCTTGAGTGCCAGCCGGGCAGGCGTTTCGCAGACTTCCTCCCGGCAGCTCTCCAGGTAGCCGATGAGATCGAACGCCCTGCCGTTGGCGTCGAGCCATCGCGCGTTTTTCCACGACGCGCGCACAACAACATCGCCGCCTTGCGCCATCACCTTGGCGATCCGCTCGGCCTGCAGATAGGCGCGGTCACCGATGCGGATCTCGCCCGGCACCACCGGCACGCGGTCGATCAACTCGGCCTCGCTCTGGTCGGTGATCTCGAGGAAGTCGAACTGCTCGCGCTCAAGCTCAAAGGCGCAGTGCATGCGCCAAAGACCATTGTTCTTCTTCTCATACGCACCGGCCTTGGCAACCGCTGTCGCATCGAGGATGCGAACCAGTCGGCCTTTGGCCAAACCTGCATCCTCGCGCTTCAAAAGGTGCCCAATCAACTGCTGCAGCCATGGTCCTGCATTGCGCAGCCGGCCAAGCAACGCCACGTCTGAAATGTCGGCAATCCCGCTCGCCGCCGCCCAGGCCACGACGCCCCGCATGCCAACCTTGCCAAGGCAGTAAGCCAGTGTCAGGCGCAACAGGTCGCTCGCCGACCTGACGCCGCGCGGGCGCAGGAACGCCTTCGTCTCGCGGGCACTTCCTGCGATCAACTCTTCGCCGCCGAGAAGCTCAATCGTCTCGGCCCAGCCGTCATCAACAAGCGATTCGTGTGTCATCGCAGTGTAGAATCACACCCGATTCCGCAGGGCAATACCTATCTTAGCGCCTATGCCCACAAGGGGGAGGGTAAAGGCCGCTAACTCCTCCCAAAAAACGCGTTCTCGACATGCACCGGCCAGCGCCAGGGCAGCACCGCGATCATGTCGAAGCGCATCGACAATCTGCCGTAGTCCGGCTGCCGCGACAGCCAGATGTCGGCGGCGCCCTCGATGCGGCGCTCCGATTCGTGGCCGATCGCCTCCATCGCTTCCATCAGCGTGCGCCGCGCCTTGACCTCGACGAACAGCACCAGGTCGCCGCGCCTGGCGATCAGGTCGATCTCGCCGAAGCGGGTGCGATGCCGGCGGGCGAGGATGCGATAACCTTTCAGCATCAGCGCCGCTGCCGCCAGCCACTCGCCGCGATGGCCGCGCCGATAGGCTTTTTGGCGGCTGGCGGCCGGGCGCTCAGCCACCTTCGCCTTCTCCAACCGCATCCCTGAGTTCCAGCAGCCGCCGGTAAAGCGCCTGCTTCTGCCCGCCGGTCATCTTCGCCGCCTCCGCCGCCGCCTTGGACGCCGGCATTTCGGCGGCCAGCGACAGCAGCAGCCTGTCGATGTCGGCGGGTTGGTCGGCCTTGATCTCGGCGGGCCCGACGCAGATGACGATTTCGCCCTTCGGCGTATCGGCCGCCGCATAATGATCGGCCAGCGCCTGCAGCGTTCCCGTCCGCATCTCTTCGAAAGTCTTGGTCAGCTCGCGGCCGATGGCGGCCTTGCGCGCGCCGCCCAACGCCTCGACCATGGCGACCAGCGTTTCGGCCAGCCGGCGTGGCGACTCGAAGAAGATCAGCGTTGCCGGCACCGCCCTGAACGTTTCCAGCTTTGTCATCCGCTGCCCTGATTTCACCGGCAGAAACCCGGCAAACAGGAAGGCGTCGGACGGCAGGCCCGACGCCGTCAGCGCCGCCAGCGGCGCCGATGGGCCGGGGATCGGCACCACGCGCAGGCCGCGCTCCAGCGCTTCGCCGACCAGCCGGTAGCCTGGGTCGGAGATCAGCGGCGTGCCGGCATCCGAAATCAGCGCCACGCTCTGCCCGGCCTCGAGTGCCGCGATCAGCTTCGGCCCGGCCTCGCCGGCGTTGTGCTCGTGATAAGCGGTGGTGCGCCGCCGGATGCCGTAGCGATCGAGCAACACGCGCGAGACGCGAGTGTCCTCGCAGGCGACGATGTCGGCGGCGGCCAGCGTCTCCAGCGCGCGCAGCGTGATGTCGGAGAGGTTGCCGATCGGCGTCGCCACCAGATACAGCGCCGGCGCCAGCGACCGGACCGCGATCTCGGTCTGCCCGATCACATAGCTGCGCTTCTCGCCGGTCACCGGGGTCTCTCCATTTCGCCCTGTTTGGCACGGCGCGCGCCGGGTTGCAAAACTCCCGAACGTCGAGCCAAACCTGACGCCGATGTAACCCGGCGGCCATGTCTTTGCCACAGTGGGGAACGAAAGCGTGGCTGGCGGATTGAATACCTGAGTCTCTTGAGGAGGAGGACAGGATGGACAGCCTGGAATTGCAGGACGTTTTCGAGCCCTATTATGCCGAGCGCAAGCGCTTCACTGCGCGAAAGGGCAAGCGTGCGCTCGCCGAAAGCGACACCGGCCTGGCCAGTCGGGCGGCCACCGCCTTGCCGACGAATGTCAGGCTTTCGGACAACAAACCGGACAGCACGACGGAGCACTGACCGTACGATGCCCAATCGTTTCGATATCTTCATCACCCGTCTTGAAACGAAGAGCGCCCGCGAAGGCGCGCCGCCGCATCCGATGAACGACCAGAACAGCGTCCGCCGGGACAAGAGCGACGCCAAGCCGGCCCGGACCGGAGAGGCGCATGCCGAGAAACACCGCGGCAAGCGCCGCTTCAAGCACGACGCTTAGTTTGTCGATCGGTGCAACATCGTCATCCTAGGGCGAAGCAAGGAGCGAAGTGACGCGGCGCAGACCCTATGATCCATTCCGTGACCTCTGCCGAAGGATGCAGCGGCGCAGAATTCTGAACCGCTGCAGCGCCTTAACCTCGCGGCATGAATCCCGGGTGAAGCCCGAGGATGGCGAACGCGGGCGTGGAACGCCCCAACCACATCAGTCAGCCCAGGCTATCGCGTCACCCTCACCTCCAGCAATCGCACCAACTCCGGATCCATGAATCCGTAATCATCCGGGAGCAGATGACGCGGGCCTTCTTCAGGCTCTCCTTGAATTTCTTCTGCAGCTTGGTGCGGTGCGCCTTTTCCATCACGAAGACGATGTCGGCCCAGGCGACCAGCTCATGCGTCAGCGGCGTGTGGGCGTCGTGGTTGGTGCCGGCCGACGCGACCTCGATATCCCTACGTTTGGAGAACACCTGCTCGGCGGTCGGGCTGCGCAAGCGGTTCTGGCTGCAGACGAACAGTACGTTCTTCATCGCGATCTACCGCGCCAAATCCGCCACCACGGCATCGAGCACGATCATGCCGGCTGGCGTGGCGCGTAGCCTGGCATTGCCGATCGGCGCCACCAGCCCCTCATCCTGCAGCACGGCCAGCCGGGCGCTCGACAGGCCGCGCCCGGAAAACGCCTCGTAGCGGGAAAGGTCGATGCCTTCGGCCAACCTCAGCCCCATCAGCAGGAACTCGTCGGCCTCTTCGGAGCGCGTCAGGATCTCGCCGCCGGTGACGCCATGGCCCCTGGCCTCCACCAGATTGGCCCAGGTCTCCGGCATCCGCTCGGCGATCGTCACAACACGGTGGCCGTTCTCGATAAAGCGGCCATGCGCGCCCGGTCCGACGCCGACATATTCGCCATACCGCCAATAGGTCAGATTGTGCCGGCTCTCGGCGCCCGGCCTGGCGTGGTTGGAAATCTCATAGGCCGGCAGGCCATGCGCCGCGGTGACCTCCTGAGTCAGCGCATAGAGATCGGCGGCCCGGTCATTGTCGGGAACGGTAAACTTGTGCGCCGCATGCAGCGCATGGAACGGCGTGCCTTCCTCGATGGTCAGCTGGTAGAGCGACAGATGGTCGGCGGCATGGCCGATCGCCTGTTCGAGCTCCGCCTGCCAGTCGTCCAGCGTCTGGCCGGGGCGGGCGTAGATCAGGTCGAAGGAGAGTCTTGGGAATATGTCCCGTGCCAGGCCAATTGCATGCAGCGCCTCGTCGACATTGTGCAGCCGGCCGAGGAAGCGCAGATCCTTGTCGTTCAGCGCCTGCACGCCGAGCGACACGCGGTTGACGCCGGCCGCGCGGTAGCCGTGAAAGCGCTCGGCCTCTACCGAAGATGGATTGGCTTCCAGCGTCACCTCGATGCCGTCGGGCACCGTCCAGTTCTTCGCCACGGCGTCCAGCACCGCCGCCACCGTCTGCGGCTGCATCAGCGACGGTGTGCCGCCGCCGAGAAAGATGCTGGTCACTTCGCGCGCCCCGGTCCGCTCGCGCATCGTCTTCAGCTCGGTCTCGAAGGCGCGGGCAAAGCGCTCCTGGTCGACCGGCTGGTGGCGGACATGGCTGTTGAAGTCGCAATACGGGCATTTGGCCGCGCAGAACGGCCAGTGGATATAGACGCCGAAGCCCGGGCTGCGGTCCAGCGACATCAGGCTGAGCCTAACCTGGCGCGGGCGAATTTCTGGAAGGCGCGGCCGCGGTGCGAAAGCGCCGTTGCCTGGCCGGGCTTCCAGCCATGCTTTTCCTCAGCGATCATCTCGCCGAACGTCTTGTCGAAACCGTCGGGCAAAAACACCGGGTCGTAGCCAAAGCCCAGTTCGCCGCGCGGCGGCCACACCAGCGTTCCCTCAGCCTCGCCGCGATAATATTCAGCCTCGCCATCGGGGAAGGCCAAGCAGATGACGGCGACGAACCGCCCCTTGCGCTGCGCTGGCTCGGCGGCGCCGACCTCCTGCAAGGCCACTTCGGTGCGCTGCATGGCGATGCCGAAGTCGCGGCTGCCGTCGGGAGCTTCGGCCCAATTGGCGGTGTAGACGCCGGGAGCGCCGTCGAGCGCGTCGACGCACAGGCCCGAATCGTCCGACAGCGCCGGCAGGCCGGTCGCCTTAGCCGCGGCGAAGGCCTTGATGTAGGCGTTTTCCTCGAAGGTGGTGCCGGTCTCCTCCGGTTCCGGCAGGCCGTAGTCCTTGGCCGACTTCGCCTCGAAGCCGAACGGACCCATCAAGTCGGCGAATTCGCGCAGCTTGCCTTCATTGTGGCTGGCAACGACGATCTTCTTTCCATCGAGAGAATGCATCAAAGGCCCCAGATCCTTGGCTCGGCGAATTCGATCGAATTGCCCGAGGGGTCGCGTATGTAGATCGAGCGCCCGCCCTGCGGCCATTCGAATTCGCTTTCGATGGCGATGTTTTTCGCCTCAAGTTGCGCCTTCCACTGTGCGAGTTCATCCGCACTTGCGGCAAAGCAGAGATGGCCCTCGCCGACCGTGCCATGTGGCGGCACTTTCAGCCGCGCATCGGGCGCCGGCGGGATTTTGGTGGCTTCGGCGTTGAAGATGAGCAGCACGCCCGGGCCGCAGCGGAAGAAGAGATGGCGGCCGTCGACCTTGCCGAGGAGAGGGAGGCCGAGGACATCGGAGTAGAAGGTCTCGGCAGCGGCGAGATCCGTGACGTAAAGCGCTGACTCAAGAATAGCGGAGGGTTGCATCAGGCACCCCCCTCTGCCCTGCCGGGCATCTCCCCCGCAAGGGGGGAGATTGGCAGTTCCGCTGGCGGCGTCTCAACGTTGATGGTTGGCGAAAACGGTAGCGACCTCTGATCTCCCCCCTTGCGGGGGAGATGGCCGGCAGGCCAGAGGGGGGTGTGAAGGATCGCCGACGTCATCACGTTAAATTCAATCAGGCCACAGCCATCTGCTGCAAGCTCACCAGCCGCTGAATGCCCTTCTTGGCCAGGCCCATCAACTCCGCGAACTGCCCTTCCGAGAACGGCTCGCCCTCGGCGGTGCCCTGGATCTCGACGATGCCGCCCTTGCCGGTCATGACGAAATTGGCGTCGGTGCCGGCAGATGAATCCTCGATGTAGTCGAGGTCGATGACCGGCTGGCCGTCATGGATGCCGCAGGAAATTGCCGCGACATGGTCCTTCAGCACCTTGGCAACACTGGCCATCTGCCGCGCTTCCATCCAGCGCAGGCAATCGTAGAGCGCCACCCAGCCGCCGGTGATCGAGGCCGTGCGGGTGCCGCCATCGGCCTGGATGACGTCGCAGTCGACGGTGATCTGCTGTTCGCCCAGTGCCTGCAGGTCGACAACGGCGCGCAAGGAGCGGCCGATCAGCCGCTGGATTTCCAGCGTGCGGCCGCCTTGCCTGCCGGCCGAGGCTTCACGGCGCATGCGCTCGCCGGTCGAACGCGGCAGCATGCCGTATTCCGCCGTCACCCAGCCCTTGCCGGAATTGCGCATCCAGCCTGGCACCTTTTCCTCCAGGCTCGCCGTGCACAACACATGCGTGTCGCCGAATTTCACCAGGCACGAGCCTTCCGCGTGTTTGGAGACGCCGCGCTCGAAGGAGATGGCGCGCATTTCGTCGGCTTGGCGTTTAGAAGGGCGCATCGAGGCCTCTTTCTGTTCTTTTACGGTTGCGTCGGCGGCTTGTAGACGCATGCAGCCCATGGCGCAAAGGAAAAGGCCGGGCGATCTGGCACAGACGCCGGGTTGCGCGGGGGCGATGGAAGTCTATATCCTTGAGCCGGAGGTTTTTGGCTCGAATGACCAAGGCAGTCACCGAACCCAGTCTGCTGGCGCCCGCGCTGCAATCGCTCGACATGCGTTCGCGCGACATTTTCCGGCGCATCGTCGAATCCTATCTAAAGGACGGTGAGCCTGTGGGATCGCGCAGCCTGTCGCGCATCCTGCCGTCGTCGCTGTCGCCGGCCACCATCCGCAACGTGATGAGCGACCTCGAGCATCTCGGCCTGATCTATGCCCCGCACATCTCGGCCGGGCGCCTGCCGACCCAGACCGGCCTGCGCTTCTTCGTCGATGCCTTCATGGAGCTTGGCGATCTCTCCGACGAGGAACGCCGGGTCATCGAGGCGCAGGTGCGCGCCTCCGGCTCGGGCGCGACGCTGGAACACATGCTGACCGAGGCCAGCCAGATGCTGTCGGGCATGTCGCGCGGCGCCGGCCTGGTGCTCGCCACCAAGAACGAGGTGGCGCTGAAGCACATCGAGTTCATCCAGCTCGAGCCGACCAAGGCGCTGGCGGTGATGGTGTCGCAGAATGGCGATGTCGAGAACCGCGTCGTCGACCTGCCGGCCGGCATCACCGTCTCGCAGCTGCACGAGGCCTCCAACTTCCTCAACGCCCATATCAGGGGCCGCACGCTCGCCGAGGCGCGCATCGAGATCGCCCGCATCAAGGACGAGACCAGGGCAGCGCTGGACACGCTGTCGCAGGATCTGGTCGAGAAAGGCCTGGCGGTGTGGGCCGGCGCCGATAGCGGCCTGCCGGCGCGCCTTATCGTGCGCGGCCGCGCCAATTTGCTCGAAAACGTCACCGCCCAGGCCGATATCGAATTGCTGCGCCACCTGTTCGAGGATCTGGAGACGCAGGACGGGCTGATCCAGCTGCTCGACCTCGCCGAGGACGGCCCCGGCGTGCGGATCTTCATCGGCTCGGAAAACAAGCTGTTCTCGCTCTCCGGCTCGTCGCTGGTCGTGGCGCCTTACCGCGACAAGGACGCCCGCGTCGTCGGCGCGCTCGGCGTCATCGGCCCGACCAGGCTGAATTATGCCCGCATCGTGCCTATGGTCGACTACACTGCGCAATTGATTACCCGGATGTTAAGATAATTCGAAAGCCGGGATCACCGTAAAGGAGGGCGCAGAATGGCGCTTGAATCGTTCAAGGCCCAGATCAGCATGCTGCTCGAAGAAATGGTCAACCAGCCGGAGGACGAGCACGAAATCCAGGAGCAGCTGCGCGAAAAACTGCGCGAAATGCGCGCCATGGGCTTGCCGCTGCCGGAAGATCTCGTCGCATTGGAAAAGCGTCTCGACGACGATCTCGACGTCGAAGAGGAAAGTTGAGCGGTTCTCTCGTCGAATCTGCGCGCGCACGCTTCTCTTTTGCGGCGGCCGCACAATATCTCCCTTGTGCATGACGCGCCGACCGGCGCGAGTTCGAGGAGAACAGCATGATCCGGATTGCCGGCTTGGCAGGCCTTGCCCTGCTTCTGGCCACCAGCGCCTTCGCCCAGGAGGCCGATCAACCGCTGCTGACCGGCAAAGACGCTTTCGGCGACTGGACGGCCGACAAGCCAGGTGTGCGCCGGCTGATCAAGCCGGATGATCTGCAAAAGCCCAACATCACCGAATCCGCCTCCAACAGCGCCGGCCTTGGCGATCGGCCCGAGGGCGCGAAGCCCGTCCTGCTGCCTGGGTTTTCGGCCGAACTGGTTGCTTCCGGCATTTCCAATCCGCGGGTCGTGCGCGTGGCGCCGAACGGCGACCTGTTCGTCGCCGACAGTGACGCCAACCAGATCCGCGTCTATCGGCTGGCCAAGGGTAGCGCGAAGCCGGCCGAAGAGGGCATTTTTGCCGACAATCTCAACCAGCCCTATGGCATCGCCTTCTACCCGCCTGGCGACAAGCCGCAATGGGTCTACGTCGCCAACAACGACAGCGTGGTCCGCTACGCCTATCGCGACGGCGACCTTAAAGCCTCCGTCGAACCGGAGACGATTGTCTCCGACATCCCTACCGGCGGCCACTGGACCCGCGATATCGCCTTCTCGCCGGACGGGAAGACGCTGTATCTCTCGGTCGGCTCCGGATCGAACGTCGCGGAGGGCATGCAGAAGGCACCGAAGGGCGGCCTTGACGCCTGGGCAAAATCACAGCCACTCGGCGCCACCTGGGGTTCCGAGGATGGCCGTGCCGACGTGCTGGCCTTCGGCCCCGACGGCAAGAATGGCCGCATCCTCGCTACCGGCCTGCGCAATTGTTCGGGCATGACCGTGCAACCGGCCACCGGCGCGCTGTGGTGTGTCGTCAACGAGCGCGACGGTCTCGGCGACGATGTGCCGTTCGAATATGCCACCTCAGTCAAGGACGGCGCCTTCTATGGCTGGCCCTGGTATTATATCGGCGCCAACGAGGACCCGCGTCACGAGGGCGCGCGCCCAGACCTCGCCGGCTCGGTCACCGTGCCCGACGTGCTGATGCAGGCGCATTCGGCGCCGCTCAACATCGCCTTCTATGACGGCGGCAATTTCCCGGCAGAGTACAAGGATGACGCCTTCGTCGCCCTGCACGGCTCCTGGAACCGTGGTATGAGGACCGGCTACAAGGTGGTGCGGCTGAGATTCAGCGACGGCAAGCCGACCGGCGAGTACCAGGATTTCATCACCGGCTTCGTCCTCTCCGACGACGCCGTCTGGGGCCGGCCGGTCGGCGTCGCGGTGGCCAAGGACGGCGCGCTTATCGTCACCGAGGATGGCAACGGCACCATCTGGCGCATCACCCATGTCGACGGCCCGTCCTGAGCCGGCGAACTGCGCAACCGGCCCTAATGTACGTCCCGATGGATCACCTTGGGATAGGTATGGATCACCTCGGCCGATGAGACACGGTCATCGAAACCGGTATCCCTGAGATTGAAGAGGCCGACCGAGCCGAAGGACTTCTTCGCCCCTTGCGCGAAGCGGCCGTCGCTGAAATCGTGTTCGTAAAGCGTCACCGTGACGTGGCCGGCATTGAGCTTCGGCACGTAAACACTGCTGATGGTGTCGTTGGCGACGCCAAGCTGGTTGACGTTGAAGCGATAGAGGTCCTGCACCATGCGCCGGGCCGCATTGCCAATGATCATCCAGTATTCGCGGCGCGAAGCGCGGTTCGGGTCGATGAGTTTGAGCGGCGCCTTGCGGCCAAGCCCGAGCCAGTGCTCGAACACCATCACATTGGCGCCCCAGGGATAGGGATAATTGGACTTGTCGATGATGCGTGGCGGGCCATCCTCGGCAATCTCGGCGGTATCTACATAGTCCAGCCATTGCAGCTGGAACGACGCTTCCACGTTGAGGTCGGTGTTGCGCGGATCGGCAGCGACGATGCGCCAGTCGGAGACCGGCGGATATTTGGTGTCGAGGTCGATGTAGAATTCGCCTTTGGCGGTGTCGTCGGGGTCTATCTTTTGCGGTCCGTCACGCTCGATCGCCACCAGTCGCACCTTGAACCGGTTGTTGACGACCAGCGGATAGATCATCGGACGAATGGGGTGAGCGCCAGGGTCCCGGCTGTCGGTAAAATATCCAGTCTGCGGAACGACATCGCTATCGCCCTTGTCGAACAGGCTGAAAGCCTGACGCCCCTCGAACCACAGATACCATTCCAGCTCGTGGACGTGACCGCGTGCTTCGGAATAGTTGTTGGGCATCCACTTCATGAGCTGGATGTGAAGTCTTTTGGCTAACATGGGTGCTCCTGCCGTTCGGAGCCATGCGAGATAGCCGACCGCCTTCGGGGCGTAAGTGAACCATCTCTCGCTTTCAGGCGATGATGACCGGCTTTCATGTCCTGGTTGGCGCAATCGAATCCGTTTTGCCGTTGCAGGCTTTCATGGCATCAGAGTCGTTTCACGAGGTGCGACCGTCATGACCCTCACCGGCTTCCTTGCCTATAGTGCTGCGCTGGGCATCGCCGCCGCCATTCCCGGCCCCGGCGTCACCGCGCTTGTGGCGCGGGCGCTCGGATCCGGCTTCCGCTCGTCGCTGGCGATGTCGTTCGGCCTGATGCTCGGCGACCTCATTTATCTCACCGCGGTGGTGCTCGGCCTTGCCTTTGTCGCGCAAAGCTTCGGCATGGTGTTTCTCGTCATCAAATGGCTGGGCGTCGCCTATCTCGCCTTCCTCGGCTGGCGTTTCTGGACGGCCGGGATCACGCCCGAGACTGTCGAGGCCAGGAAAGGCAAGGGCGGCCTGGTATCGAGCTTCTTTGCCGGCCTCACCGTCACGCTGGGCAACCCGAAAACGATGATCTTCTACGTCGCCATCACGCCGACCATCGTCGACCTGAAGACCATCACGCTCGCCGACTACGGCATCCTGGTCGCGCTCACCGTTATCGTGCTCTTTGTGGTGTTGGTGCCCTATCTTGCGCTGGCCGCCAAGGCGCGCTGGTTCCTGAAATCGCCACGCGCGCTGAAGGCGCTGAACCGCACCGCCGCCGGCTTCATGGTGGGCGCGGCCGCAGCCATTGCCGCACGTCAGTAGATCGGTTCAGGCCCATCCATTCCGCCGATCGGTCCATCCGGAAAATGCGGCTTGAGGAGACAAGCGTTTTCAGCAAGCGGCCCACTCGATATTTTCGGCCGGCAGCCTATCTTGCGCGGGCGAAAGCCCTATTCTGTCCGCCGACGCCAATTGCCTGATCTGATTTGGGAGCGAAACCAATGAACAAGCCTTCCGCGCGCGTGCCCGGCCGCGGCCGTGTCTACAACTCGATCACCGAGACGATCGGCGACACGCCGCTGGTGCAGCTCGACAAGTTCGCCAAGGAGAAGGGCGTCGTTGCCAACCTTCTTGCCAAGCTCGAATTCTTCAATCCGATCGCCTCGGTCAAGGACCGCATCGGCGTTGCCATGATCGAGGCCCTGGAAGCGTCGGGCCGGATCAAACCCGGCAAGACGACGCTGATCGAGCCGACCTCGGGGAATACCGGCATCGCGCTCGCCTTCGCCGCCGCCGCCAAGGGCTACAAGCTGATCCTGACCATGCCCGAAACCATGTCGGTGGAGCGCCGCAAGATGCTGGCGCTGCTCGGCGCCGAACTGGTGCTGACGGAAGGGCCGAAAGGCATGAAGGGCGCCATCGCCAAGGCCGACGAACTGGCCGCCACCCTGCCTGACGCCGTCATCCCGCAGCAGTTCGAAAACCCGGCCAACCCGGAGATCCACCGCCGCACCACCGCCGAGGAGATCTGGAACGACACCGATGGCGGGGTCGACATCTTCGTCGCCGGCATCGGTACCGGCGGCACGATCACCGGCGTCGGCCAGGTGCTGAAGCAACGCAAGCCCTCGGTGCATGTCGTCGCCGTCGAGCCGGAGGCCTCGCCGGTGCTGTCGGGCGGCCAGCCCGGCCCGCACAAGATCCAGGGCATCGGCGCCGGCTTCGCGCCCAAGATCCTCGACACCTCGATCTATGACGAGATCGTCAAGGTCTCCAACGAGGATTCGGTCGCCAACGCCCGCCTCGTCGCCCGCCTTGAAGGCGTGCCGGTCGGCATCTCGTCGGGCGCCGCCCTGCAAGCGGCGATCGTCGTCGGCTCGCGGCCGGAGAACAAGGGCAAGAACCTTGTGGTGATCATCCCGTCCTTCGCCGAGCGCTATCTGTCGACGATCCTGTTCGACGGGCTGGGCGCTTAACGTCTCAACGGGATAGCGGGGATCCTTCGCACCCCCCTCCGCCCTGCCGGGCATCGGGGGGTGCTGTCCCTCCGACATCGGAAGTCTCATGGCTGGACCGCAGAAAACCCGGCTGTGGCGTCCGCCACCGGCTTGAGCGGGAGGCGGCTTCAGGGTCAAATCGCCCCGGCCTGCTTCGTGTGGGCAGGGGGAGAATCTCATGTACAAACTTTACACGCGCCCAGGCAGCGGCGGTTTTGTCGTCGAGGCCGCATTGGCGCTGGCAAACGCGCAATTCGACCAGATCGATGTGCCCAAGAAGGATCCGCCGGACCAGGCCTTCCTCGACATCAGCCCGTTGAACCAGGTTCCGGTGCTGACCTTGCCCAACGGTCAATCGATAACCGAATCGGCGGCGATCTGCATCCTGCTTGCCGAGCGCCATCCGGAGGCGGGTCTGGCGCCGGCCGCCGGATCGCCGGATCGCGCCGGTTTCCTGCGCTGGATGGCGTTCATGTCGTCGGTGCTCTACCCCGCCATCCTGCGCCTCTACTATGCCCATCGCTACACCACCGATGCCGACGGCAAGAAAGCCGTCAAGCAGGCAGCCATTGCCGAGATGGACCGCGGCTTCGCCATTGTCGATGCAGCCCTCGAGGGGCGCGGCTGGCTGGTCGGCGACGCGATGTCGCTGGCCGACATCTACCTCGTCATGCTGGTGGCCTGGCACCCCGATATGGACAAGGCGCGAGCCGACTGGCCGAACATCGAACGCTTATGGTCGGCGCTGCGCGCGCATCCGCTGATGAAACGGCTCAACACCACGCATGAGATGTGGCCGGCCTGAACGGACGCTTCAATTTCGCAGGGTCGCCCGTTTCGCCTGCAGGAAGCGGCGCACGGCGGGGTCGCGTTCAAGGCCAATCGCCCGGTCATAGGCTTCGACCGCTTGCGCCGCATTGCCGAGCCTGGCCAGCAGGCCGGCGCGAGCGGCCCAATAGGGCTGATAGTCGTTGAGCCGCTTGTCGTCGCCCAGCACGTAGAGCGCCGCCAGTCCTGCCGCCGCCCCTTCGGCCTCGGCAATCGCCACGGCGCGGTTGATCGAAATCACCGGCGAGCCTGATATCGCCGACAGCGCATCGTAGAAGTTACGGATCGCCGCCCAATCGGTTTGGCCGGTCCGTCGCCGCGTCGCATGCACCGATTGTACCGCCGCTTCGAGCTGATAGCGGCCGATGACGCCCATGTCGGCGGCGCGGCCCAGCAGCGCCTCGGCTTCGTCGATCAGCGCGTGATCCCAAAGACGGCAATCCTGGTCGGCGAGCGGCACATAATCTCCAGCCGCATCGCGCCGCGCCGGGCGCCGCGCCTCGGCAAACAGCATCAGCGCCAGCAGGCCGAGCGCTTCCGGTTCGTCCGGCATCAGTGACGCCACCAGCCGCCCGAGCCAGATGCCTTCGGTCGCCAGATTGCGCGCTCTCGTCTCGGTCCCTGCCGGGTCGGTCCAGCCTTCGGCGAAAGCCGCGTAGATCGCTTCCAGCACCGTTCCCAGCCGCTCGCCGAGTTCGGCGCGATCCGGCACGCGGAACGGAATGCCGATCTCGCGGATGCGGCTCTTGGCGCGCACCAGACGCTGGCCCATCGTCGCCGGCGAAACCAGGAAGGCCGAGGCGATCGTCGCCGCGTCGAAACCCAGAATGGTCTGCAGGATCAGCGGCGCCCGCACGCTGGCTTCGATCGCCGGATGCGCACAGGCAAACATCAGCCTGAGACGTTCGTCGGGAAGGTCTTCGTCTTCCATGCTCGCCTCCATCTCCTCGGCCATCAGCTTGAGATGGTCGCGGCTCGCCTCGCTGGTCAGCCGACGGCGCACCGCGTCGACGCGCCGCCGGCGCGCCACGGCCAGCAGCCATGCTTCCGGCTTGTCGGGCACGCCGGTCTGTGGCCAGCGCTCCAGCGCCGCGGCGAAGGCCTCGGCCAGCGCGTCCTCGGCGCCGGCCACGTCGCGGGTGCGCGCCGCTAGCCAGGCGACCAGCTTGCCGTAACTCTGCCGGGCGGCCGCTTCGGCCGCCGCCCGCGCGATCTCCGGGCGATTGTCCATCACGGTGTCATTTCTTGGGCATGTAGTCGGCCATTTCCCAGATCGGCCGCAACTCGACCGTGCCGGCGCTCGCCGCCGGACAGCGCGCCGCCCAGTCGATGGCGGTATCGATATCGGCCGCCTCGATCATGTAGAAGCCGGCAAGCTGCTCCTTGGTGTCGGCATAGGGGCCGTCGATCACGTTGGTCTTGCCGTCTGTGATCCGCACCGAGGTGGTCGCCTGGGTCGGGCGCAACCGTTCGCCGGCGAGCCATGCGCCGGATTTCTTCAACGCTTCGGTATAGGCGGCATAAGCTGCGCTCATCTGCTGAGCCTTCTCGATTGGCGTGTTCGCCTGCGCGGCTTCGTCGCTGTTGATCAAAAGCATGTATCGCATGGGTGTTCTCCCGTGGTTTCGAAGGCCGCGTCCTAGCGGGGCCAGACGTATGTCGCGCGGCGGCGGCCGATTTCGACAGGCTTCAGAAAAAACTTTCGCCTCCGCCAGGAGATTTCGCAAGGACCAGATGTTCCTTCGTCTGCTGGCGGATGACCGGCAGCGGACTGGCCGTGGCTCCGCACAGCACTATCCTCTGTCGTTGGCGGGCAGGTCACACGAGGCATGGGAGATGAGAATGGAACTCGTGACCCACAAGAAATTCAAGAACGGCCGGTTGATGCCATGGGGCAAAGGCACGGTCGTCAGCGGTGCGAAAGGCACCGTCTATCTCTGCGGCAACACCGCGACATCGGCTGACTACGATCCGGCCGGCAAGAAGGGTGGCGGCTTCGCCGGCGATGCCACGGCGCAGTGGCGCAGTGGCGGGAAGTTCTCGGCAACATCAAATCGGATCTGGAAGAACTTGGCAGCGGGCTCGACCATCTCATCAGGCTGACCTTTTTCGTCAAAGGGCCATTTCCCGACGGCGGCGTCCTCAGCTCGCCTAATTTTCGTCTCGACGTGCTGGACGCGTTTTTCGCCGAGTATTGTCCGAAGCATTGCAGCGACAACAATCCGCCGCCTTCGGAGGTAATCGGCGTCGCAGCGCTTGCCCAGGCAGACATCGTCATCGAGATCGTCGCCGTCGCGGCGCTGCCGGACTGAGGCGCGAACGAACAGGCCGGCCTTGCGCGAGGTCACCGTTGCGACCGAAGCGCGCCGGCACGAGCTGCGCCGCCGCGCCGGTGCGGGCGTTGCACAAGGCCTCGGCTTTGGCCAGTGAGCGCCCGGCGACGAGCAGGATCAGGCGTGGCTCGCTCTCCAGCAATTGCACGATGCGGCCGCCGAAAATGCCATAGCCGCCAACGACCAGAAGCCTCATCGCGCCGCTCTTTTTGCGTATGTCGTTCCCGGAACCGAGGTCACTTTTGGGTGACATGCGATTAGCCGATCACGCGCGCACGTATCGCGGCGGACAGGATCTCGCAACTGTCCTTGCGGCCGAACATGGCGTAGCGGTTTTTGGCGATGCGTTCGTAGAGCCAGTCACGCAAGGGGCGCGGGATGAGCAGCAGGGCCTTCGCCGCCCGCCACGGCCAGCCGAGTTCGGCCATCACCGCGATGAAACTGTCCAGCCGGATGAAGGGAGCGCCGCCGACAAGGACCAGATTGGTCTCGTAGCTGTCGGTGCGCAGCCCGTATCTCTGGAACAGCGCCTCGCCGAAGGGCGACTGCGCCGTGGCGAAGCGGAAGCGGTTTTTGCGGTCGAGCCCGACCACCGTGCGTACGAAGCCCGAGCACAGCACGCAGACGCCGTCGAAAACGATCAATGGCTGGCTGGCATCGAAGGGTTCAGGAGAAGAAGTCACGGGACGTCCGGCAGCTTGTGTCTTCAGACACTAAGCCCGCCGGCAGCGGGATCAAAGCCGCGGCGTTGTCGCACGGCTTCTCGCGGCCAGCGCGGGGCGCTCGGCGCGATAGGTGGTTGCGCGGGGATCGGCCTCCGGTCTGCAGATCCGGCTGTCGTGACGCGTTTCGAATGTCATGATCAATGCGCGCCGAGCGAGCTGCCGCGACGGGCGCAGGCCGGACCCGGGCCGCGCATGTAGTAGCGCTCCGGCCGATAGGTCGGCGCGATGAACTCGCGGATGGCGGCGGCATAGCCGGCGATGTGGCCCCAGAATTTCATTTTACTCAAGTCCCTGTCCCGATTTTCGGATGTCCCGTCCGATTGCGGGGATCATAGTGTCGAGGCGTGAATAGTCGGTGAACACGATGTTAATCTTTGGTCGAAAACCCCATGCTTCGTGGCCGGAATGCGGCTGTTTGGGGGTCTTTCGGTGTGGTTCGTCGCCATTTCCGGCACTGTGACTTTTGCATCACATATGTTTCGTCTGGATGTCGCTTGGGCGCGGTTCTGTTTCAGATTTGGCGAGCCTCTCGAAATTTCCATGCTCGCTGCCGAAATGCCCCTGGTTGCGCGCCCGGAACCGGAACGGGCCTTGCCCGTTCTCGCTTGAACCGCATCGCGCAGGAGTTCGCCATGGCACCTCGCCCCGCCTGGAAGGGCTATCTGAAACTGTCGCTGGTCACCTGCGCTGTCGAACTGACCAACGTCGTCACCCACGCCGAAAAAGTTTCGTTCCGGGTGCTCAACCGCAAGACCGGCAACACGGTCAAGCGCATCTATGTCGATTCTGAAACCGGCAAGCCGCTGGGCGATGGCGACGAGATCAGGGGCTATGAGGTGAGCCCCGGTGAGTTCGTCCATATCGAGGACGAAGAGATCGAAGCGGTGCAGATCGAGTCCTCGCACACGATGGCGCTGGATGGCTTCGTCGACAAAGCCTCGATAGAGCAGATCTATCTCGACACGCCCTATTATGTCACGCCCGCCGACAAGGTTTCGGAGGAGGCCTTTGCCGTCATTCGCGATGCCATGGCGGACAAGAAGATGGCCGGGCTGGCGCGCGTCGTGCTCTATAGCCGCGAGCGGCCCGTGGTCATCGAGCCGCGCGGCAAAGGCATGGTGCTGACCACCTTGCGCTACGGCAACACGGTGCGGGAGCCGGAGAGCATCTTCGGCGACATCAAGGCGGTGAAGACCGACCAGGAGATGACCGATATGGCCGAACGCATCATCGACAAGAAGAAGGGGAAGTTCGATCCGTCGACATTCGAGGACAAGTTTGAGGACGCGCTGCTCGAACTGATCCGCGCCAAGAAGGCCGGAAAGAAGGCTCCGAAAGCGCAGGCCGCGCCCAAGCCGTCCAATGTCGTCAATCTGTTCGACGCGCTGAAGAAGAGCCTGTCCGATGGCGGCCAGGCGGAAGTCTCGGCGAAGAAGGCCAAGCCGGCGGCAAAAAGCGGCAAGGCGAAAGCTTCTGCGCCCAAGCGCAAGTCGGCTTGAGGGTCGGCGCCGTGGCCAGCCTCGAACAATATCAGTCCAAGCGCGATTTCAAGAAGACGGCCGAGCCGGGGGGCAAGGTCGCGCGCGGCAAGCAGCCCGGCGGCATCTTCGTCGTCCAGAAGCACGACGCGACCAGGCTGCACTATGATTTCCGCCTCGAGCATGAGGGCGTGTTGTGGAGCTGGGCGGTGACGCGAGGCCCGAGCCTCGACCCGCACGAAAAGCGGCTGGCCGTGCATGTCGAGGACCACCCGATCGACTATGCCGGCTTCGAGGGCACCATTCCCAAGGGCGAGTATGGCGGCGGCACCGTCATCGTCTGGGACGAAGGCACATGGACGCCAGAGATCGACCCCGCCAAGGCGATGAAGAAGGGCCATATCGACTTCGAACTCAACGGCCAGAAGCTGAATGGGCGGTGGCATCTGGTCAGGTTAAGACCCCGCCCTGGCGAAAAGCGCGACAACTGGCTGCTGATCAAATCCGACGATGCCGCCGCCCGCCCCGGCGAGGATATCCTGAAGGACGCACCGAAATCGGTGAAGTCCGGCCTGACCATCGAAGAGGTCGCGGAAGGCAAGACCGCCGACGGCAAGAAGCCGAAGGTCTGGCACTCCAACAAGCCTGCGGCATCCAGCAAGGCGAAAGCCGGCAAGCGCCTCGACTTCGTCGAGCCGCAACTGGCGACGCTGGAGCGCGAGGCGCCGCCCGGCGAGGACTGGCTGCATGAGGTCAAATTCGACGGCTACCGCATGCAGGCGCAGATCGCCGGCACGGAGGTGCGGCTGCTGACCCGCACCGGCCTCGACTGGACGGAGAAATTCGGCCCTGAGATCGTCGCGGAACTGGCCCAGCTGAAATGCAGCGACGCCATCATCGACGGCGAGATCGTCGTGCTCGCCGACAGCGGCGTTTCGTCTTTCTCGCTGCTTCAGCAGGATCTCTCCGCCAATCGAACCGACCGCTTCACCTACTATGTGTTCGACCTTATGCGGCTTGACGGCAACGATTTGCGCCGCGAGCCGCTGGTCGAGCGCAAGCAGGCGCTGCAGGAGCTGCTCGGCGAGACGGCCGAAAATGCCCCCGTCCGCTTCAGCGACCATTTCGCCGAGCCCGGCAAGATCATGCTGCAGCACGCCTGCCGCATGGGCCTTGAAGGCATCGTCTCCAAGCGCGCCGATGCGCCCTACCGCAGCGGCCGTGGCCCAAGCTGGGTGAAGTCGAAATGCACGGCCCGCCAGGAATTCGTCATCGGCGGGTATCTGCCCTCGGACAAGACCGGCCGCGGCCTGCGCTCGCTGCTGGTCGGCTACCACGAGGGCGGCAAGCTCCACTATGCCGGCCGCGTCGGCACGGGCTTCACAGCCAGGAGCGCCACCGATCTGAAGAAAAAACTCGATGCGCTGAAGGCAGTCGCCTCGCCCTTTGCCGCCGCCGTGCCGAAGGGCAAGGGCCTGGTCTGGGTCAGGCCCGAACTTGTCGGCGAAGTGGAGTTCCGCAGCTGGACGTCGGACCGTATAATACGCCACGCGTCGTTCCAGGGACTGCGCGAGGACAAGCCGGCGGAGGAAGTCGTGCAGGAAAAGCCATCGAAGGCGGCGAACAAGGCAAAGCCGGCGGCAAGCAGCGCCGGCAAGGCCGCCGGGGCTAAGGCGCCCGCGACGATCACGACCAGCGTAAAACTATCCCATCCCGACAAGCTGCTGTGGCCCGAGGAAAAAATATCCAAACAGGCTTTGCTCGAACACTACGCGCTGGTCTGGCCGCGCATGGAGCAGTTCATCGTCAACCGGCCGCTCAGCCTGGTCAGGGCGCCGGATGGCATCGGCGGCCCGCGCTTCTTCCAGAAACATGCTTCGGCCGGCATGAGCGACAAGATTGCCCGGATGAAGGACCCGACCGATGGCGAGGAAATCCTGTTCATCCGCGATTTCGACGGCCTTGCCGCTCTGGTCCAGTATGGCGTGGTCGAGGTCCACATCTGGGGCTGCAAGATCGAGGAGCTGGAAAAGCCGGATCAGATCATCTTCGATCTCGATCCCGATGAAGGCGTCGACGTCAAGGCGGTGCGCGAGGCCGCACTCGACATCAGAGGCAAGCTCGACGATCTGTCGCTGCCGAACTTCGTCAAGCCGTCAGGCGGCAAGGGCTATCACGTGCTGGTGCCGCTGAAACCCTCGGCGGATTGGGAGGAAGTCAAAACCTTCTCCCATGATTTCGCCAAGGCGCTGGAGCAGGCCGCGCCCGACCGCTACACGGCGACGCTGTCGAAAAAGGCGCGCACCGGAAAAATCTTCGTCGACTATCTGCGCAACGGCAGGGGCTCGACCACCGTCGCGCCCTACTCTTCCCGCGCCAAGAAGGGCGCGACGGTCTCGGTACCGGTGACGTGGGCGGAGGTTGAAAAGGGGCTGGCGCCGAATTCCTTCCCGATCGGCGACAAGACGACGCTGAAGGAATTGGAGAAGGCCGATCCGTGGGCGGATTTCTTCGAGCAGGCGAAGGTGCTGAAGCGGGGGTGAGCGTCGCGCGCCTCACCTGCTACGCAAGCGTTCCGTCACACCCCCCTCTGTCCTCAAGGGGGGAGATTGGCAGCTTCGAGGCGCAGCTCACCTTTACGATGTTCGAGATTGGCGAAAGCTGTTGAGCGCGTAATCTCCCCCCTTGAGGGGGAGATGGCCGGCAGGCCAGAGGGGGGGTGCTGTTCCCGCCAGCGTCGCCCAATTAGCGCTGCCGAACCTCTACGCCAAAAACACCCGCTCGAACGCCTGCTTCCCCGGCGGTGAAAACACCACCGCGCGGCTGTCCTTCTCCCGCCTTGCCCATTTCTCCGCCAGGATCTTGTCCAGAATAGCCGCGCCCAGCGTTCCCGCAAGGTGCGAGCGGCGCACGCTCCAGTCGAGGCAGGCGCGGCAGACCGGCCGGCGCGGCTTGACGCCGACATCGATACCGAGGGCCGAAAAATATGACGCCGCCGACGGCCCGAGCCTGATCTCCCCCGGCCGGATCTGCCCCGGCCTGATCTCCCCGAGCCTCATCTCATTGTCGTCGCGCAACAGGATGCCGCGCGCGACGAGGCGGTCGAGCATCGCCACCGCATGTTCGCCGGCGAGGTGGTCGTAGCAGACGCGGGCGACGCGCATCGCGCCGTCGCGCGGGCCGGGCCGCACGCGCTTGGGGCCGACCGCTTCGGCCACCCCGGTGATCGCCTCGATCATGCCTGCCACCTGCGGCCCTGCGAGGCCGTAATAGCGATGCCGGCCCTGGCTGGCCAAGGTCAGCAGCCCACCCTCCATCAGTTTCGACAGATGCGAGGACGCCGTCGGCAGCGAGACGCCGGCCTCCAGCGCCAGTTCGCTGGCCGTCAAAGCCGTGCCGCCCATCAGCGCATTCAGCATGTTTGCCCGCGCCGGATCGCCGACCAGGCTGGCAATGCGGGCAATGTCGGGTCCTTCACGCATAGTTAGGTCTCCATCGAAGCATTCTCGTCAGATAAGCATTATTGTCGGGCGGGATCAAGGAGAACGCCGATGCCAACCGCTTCCGCCCCATTCGCCGACCGCCGGCCTTTTCCATTCGTCACCTGGCTGCAACGGCGGCTGCTCGCCCGCTGGTACGACCGCCACCTGCAGCGGCTCGATCTCGCGGAGATCGACGACCATCTGCTGCGCGATCTCGGCCTGACCCGTGAGGATGTGCGCCGCGAATGCGCAAAATCCTTCTGGCAGGCCTGACCGCCAGCGCTTTTGCTTAGCAGACCCTGCGGCACAACGTTTCGACGCCGCTCGAACTATCCACGCGAAACCCAAGGAGATCACGATGACCATCACTTGCTTCATCAGCTATGAGATCGACCCGTTCGGCAAGCCGGCCTTCGAGCAATATGCCAAGGCCTGGGGCCAGGCGATCCCGCGCTGCGGCGCCGATCTGATCGGCTACTACGCCCCGCACGAGGGCTCGGCCACCACCGCCTACGCCGCCTACAACATCGACAGCCTCGCGGCCTACGAAGCCTATCGCGCCCGTCTCGCCGCAGATCCGGCGGGCAAGGCCAATTACGAATTCGCCCGCCGCGAAAAGTTCATCTTGAAAGAGGACCGCATCTTCCTGAAGCTGGTGTCGGGGCCGCATGGACCGCGGCAGCTGTTCCAGACCGCGGTCAAGGAGGAGATATGATCGCTGTCATCTTCGAGGTGCAACCGGCTGAGGGAAAGCGCGATGCCTATCTCGGCATCGCTGCCGAACTGCGGCCGCTGCTCGACGGCATAGACGGTTTCATCTCGATCGAGCGGTTTCAGAGCTTGGTCGACCCGAACCGCGTGCTGTCGCTGTCCTTCTGGCGCGACGAGGAAGCGGTCGAGGCATGGCGCAACACGGAAGAGCACCGGCAGGCGCAAAAGGCCGGCCGTGGCGGAATCTTTGCCGGCTACCGGCTGCGCATTGCGCATGTGGTGCGGGACTATGGCCTGACGGAGCGGGATGAAGCGCCGGCGGACAGCCGGGCGGTGAATGGGTGACTAGGTATCGGCGTCGCGCCAGGCCCCCTCATCCGGCCGCTTCGCGGCCACCTTCTCCCCGCTGGGGAGAAGAGACTGGCGCAGGCGTCGAAAACCTCCTCTCCCCTCGGGGAGAGGTCAGCCGAGCGAAGCGGAGGCTGGGTGAGGGGGCGCTTGGCGCTCATGCATTCCCGATCAGCACCCCGGCCGCAAACACCAGCGCCCCGCCCAGCACCACCTGAAACGCCGCGCGCAGGAACGGGGTTTGCATGTAGCGGTTCTGCACGAAGGCGATCGCCCACAATTCGAAGAACACCACGACGGCCGCCACCGCCGTCGCCGTCCAGAAATGCGGGATGATGTAAGGCAGCGCGTGACCGAGACCACCCAGCGTCGTCATGATGCCGACGGTGAGGCCGCGCTTGATCGGCGAGCCACGCCCCGACAGCTTGCCATCGTCGGAAGCGACCTCCGTAAAGCCCATCGAGATGCCGGCGCCGATCGAGGCGGCGAGGCCGACCAGCAGCGTCTGCCAGGTGTCGTGCGTGGCAAACGCTGCGGCAAAGATCGGCGCCAGCGTCGACACCGAGCCGTCCATCAGCCCGGCAAGCCCGGGCTGCACATAGGTCAGGATGAACTGGCGTTGCTCGGCGCTGGCTTCCTCGTCCTTCACCTCGCCCGGCACAAGTTTCTGCTCCAGCCGGTGCGCCGAATTCTCATGGCTTTGCTCGGCCGCGGCCAGGTCGCCGAGCAGTTTCCGCGTCGAGGCATCGCTGGTGCGCTTGGCCGCCTCGACATAGAAGCGATAGGCCTGCCGCTCCATCGCTTCGGCTTGACGCCGCACATGCTCGATGCCGAGCGGCCGCACCAGCCAGTCGGGCTTGCGCTCGTAATAGCCTTTCACGTGCTCGCGGCGCAGCAGCGGAATGCGCTCGCCGAAACGCTTGCGGTAGAGCTCGATCAGGGAATCGCGATGGCCGTCCTCCTCCGCCGCCATCGCCTCGAACACTTTCGCCGATTGCGGAAAACTGTCCGCCAGCCCGTCGGCATAGGCGCGGTAGATGCGCCCGTCATCCTCTTCGGACGAAATTGCCAGGGCCAGGATCTCCTGTTCCGACAGCGTTTCGAAACGACGGCGGCCGAAACCGAAGACACGGGAAAGCATGAGAAATTCACCCCAGTTTAGAACAATTCTAAACTAGGCGCTGCAGTCTCCGTGGTCAATCACCAGTCAAGAAATGTTGAAGCGCCGGATTGCAACGCGCCCTTCATTATCGGCAAATGTTCGCCTATATCGGTCGCGATACGCAAGCGAAAGGCATGAGCAACATGACGGCAAAGCCGCACGACCACTTCGATCCGAAACCCGTCCTTGATCTTATCGCCAGCATCGAGGCCGATTTGCAGCGGCTGAAAGGCCTGGTCGAACAGCAGGTCGAAAAATTCGACCCCGCCAATCCGCACAACAAGGCGCCCGACGGCAAGCTGACCGAGGAGGGCGTCGAATGCTGCTACCGCCTGTTCGACGAAGGCAAGTCGCGCTATTCGGTCGCCCAGCAGATGAAGATCTCGTTTGCCGCCGCGACGCACCGGTTCAATTCCTGGCGCAAGGCGGGCGGGCCGAAGCGGCAGAGGGCGTTGCTGGGATAATTGGCGAAAGCCGCGGGGAAACCCGATCTCCCCCCTCGTGGGGGAGATGGCCGGCAGACCAGAGGGGGGCGCTGTCCCGCCGACCTTTCCCTGCCCAAAGCCCAGCACCGGCACGGTTCAGGATGCGCCTCCAAGCCCAGCCGCAATCACAATATGCTGGCAGACATTGTCGACGTCGCGGATGACGTCGTCATTCCAGAACCGCAGGACGGTCCAGCCATCTTGTTCGAGGTGCGATGTCCGCGTTTCATCACCGGCAGCCGCGCCGGCGTCCGCATGCGGGGAGCCATCGACTTCGATGACCAGCTTCTTCTCCGGGCAAGCGAAGTCGACAATGTAGGCGGCAATCGGAAATTTGTCGCCGGAAGCCAAGCCCCATCAGCCGGTGGCACGAAGTTCGTTCCAGAGCTTGAGTTCGGCTGGCGTCAGGACTTTGCGCATCGATCTGGCGTTTGCGCGATGTCGAGGCGGTAGAGGCGTGTGCGGCATTACGATGCTCGGTGGTTGCCGAGGCTTGCGCTCTATGGCGCCCCCCTCTGTCCTGCCGGACATCTCCCCCACTTGGGGGGAGATTGGCTGTACTTCCTACGGCGTCAGTTCAATTTCCTCCGTCTCGCCGCCATTGCAGGTGTAGCAGCAATCCTCGCATCTTTCCTTGTTGTTGGGGCCGACGCCCCAATAGGTTCCCTCGTCGCCGTCGACCCAGGCGCCGTAGCAGATGGACTCGCCCTCGTCGCACGACACCGGGATCTGCTTGGTCTCGCCATCGTCGAGATAAAAATCCTTGTCGTTGCCCGGCCAGACATAGTCGCGGTCCTGGCTGTAGAGCTCGAGGCGCATGGCGTTGGGATGGCTGTTCTTGACGGCGAAGGTGATGTCGGCGGCGTGAGCGGCCGGCGCAAACAGCGCGGCAAGCGACAGTGCGACGACGACGCGGCGCAGACAAGTGAAAGACATGGTGTTCCCCCGAGGCAAATCGGCCCCCCGGCCGAGGGAATCAGCATCGCATGATGGCGGCTGACATTGAAGGGCGGGGCGTGACTGATTTTGGGGGGATTGGGAAAGGGCGGAACTGCTGATCTCCCCCCTGGTGGGGGAGATGCCTGGCAAGGCAGAGGGGGGCGCTGTCCCGCCGACCTCTCATTCCTGCAGACGCGTCATTTCAATTTTAGGCTTGCTGATCCATACGCTGGCGATCCTTCGCGCCCCCCTCTGCCTTGCCGGACATCTCCCCCACGAGGGGGGAGATCAGCAGCTTCGGCGCCCCGCCCCTCACTCCACCAGATCGATCGTCTCGGTCGTCTTCTCCACGCAGATGAAGCAGCACGTATCGCAAGGCTGGTCATTATCCGGCCCGACCCCGGCGGAGATCGCATCATTGCCGTTGACCCAGGCGCCGTAGCAGATGTTTTCTCCCGGATTGCACGAGATCGGCACCGATTTCTGCGAGCTCGGCTCGATCAGAAACACCTGACCACCACCCGGCCACGACATCTTGCGATCACGGCTGAACAGCTCCACCGCGACCGCCTGCTTGCGCAGGTTCTTGACGAAGAACGCCATATCGGCGGCGTGGGTTGGGGTGGCGAGGAGAAGGGCGGCAAGGGTGAGGCGGAGCATGATGGGGTTTCCGAATCGGAGATGCGAGGGTCGCACGCCGCGAGGGCCGGGCCTAGAGCCACGGCTAGGCAAGTCCCCCTCACCCGGATTGCCAGCCGAATTGCGAAAGGCAATTCGGGGC
>NZ_JAMYQZ010000089.1:0-25557 GCF_040321145.1 Mesorhizobium sp. M0514 | reverse complement strand
GATATCGCTGGCGCGAACCACCACGAAAGCGCAAGTTTCAGTCCATGCCAAAGCTATCTTAGCGCCTATGCCCACAAGGGGGAGGTAGGGGGACAGCGCCCTACTTCGGCCTCTTAAAGGCCTTGCGTTCCTTCTCCACCTGCTCCCGGCACACGCAGCCTTCGAGATGGTCGTTGACCAGGCCCATCGCCTGCATGAAGGCGTAGACCGTCGTCGGGCCGACAAAGGTCCAGCCGCGCTTTTTCAACTCCTTCGAAATCCTGATCGAGACCCCTGTCGTCGGGTTGGCGCGTAGATGCGCCATGTCCACCACCGCCGGCCGCTCCTTCGGCCCCGGCTCGAACTTCCAGAACCAGGCGGCCAGCGAGCCGAACTCGTCGACCATTTCGCACGCCCGTTTGGCGTTGTTGATGGTCGAGACGATCTTGCCGCGGTGGCGGATGATGCCGGCATTGGCGACCAGGCGCTCGACATCCTCGTCGGTGAAGGCAGCGACCTTGTCGAAGTCGAAACCGGCGAAGGCCTCGCGGAAATTCTCGCGCTTGCGCAGAATGGTCAGCCAGGACAGGCCGGACTGAAAGCCTTCGAGGCAGATCTTTTCGAACAGCCTGCGGTCGTCGGCGACCGGCCGGCCCCATTCATGGTCGTGGTAGTGCAGATAGTCCGGCAGATTGCCGTGCCAGAAGCAGCGCGTGATCCCGTCCGAGCCGGTAAGCAGTCCGGTGTTGTCTTGCGCCATGGCCAATCCATCCGTTAACGCGCTTTCGCGCTGCATTTACCGCGGCTTTACCAGATTCCTGAACCCGGCGGTAACCACACCAAAAGGTTTACTGACAAAGCGGCATTTTACGCATTCCGATTCATGTTTCGGTTGCCGCTTCGCGCCAAGGATCGCGCAACCGGGGGCAAGTTCCGCCTCCGTCCGTTCGACGATCAAGGTGCGTTCCGATGAAGATGTTTTTGCGTTCCGTGCTCGGCGCCGCGGCCATTCTGGCCGCCGGCGTCACATCCTCCGCCGCCAACGACCGATATGCCGACAGGCCGCCGGTTATGGTGAGCCCCGACCTTTCAGCGCCCTGGGTGCTGCAGCTCGGCCGCGCGCCCGGCATCGTGCGGCAGAACCGCCAGGCGGTTCAACAACCGCGCCTGCGCTACGCGCAGCCGGCGCGGCCCGATCGGGTGCGCACTGCTTCCGTGCAGGCGCCGGCCAAGCGCGTGGTGATGCGGCCGCAGATTAATCCGCTCTACCTGCCGCAGGAAGTCGCCTATGACGGCCCGCAGAAGCCGGGCACGATCGTCATCGATACGACGCAGAACTTCCTGTTCCTGGTCGAGAAGAACGGCAAGGCGCGGCGCTATGGCGTCGGCACCGGCAAGCCGGGCTTCGAATGGTCGGGCACGCACAAGATCACCAACAAGCGCGTCTGGCCGGATTGGCGCCCGCCAGCGGAGATGATCAAGCGCGAGGCTGCCAAGGGCCGCTACCTCCCGACCTATCTGGCCGGTGGCGAAGAGAATCCGCTCGGCGCCCGCGCGCTCTATCTCGGCACGACGGAATACCGCATCCACGGCACCAACCAGCCATGGACCATCGGCGGCTCGGTATCTTCCGGCTGTATCCGCATGCGCAACGAGGACGTGGTTGACCTTTACGAGAGGGTCAATGTTGGAACGACCGTGGTCGTGATATAGTCGGCTACCGAATCATCTGGTTCAGAAGGCTAGACCTTCAGGGATCGGGAAGAGTTTACGGGGGACGGGCCGTGTGGGGATGCGGCCAGTCAGAAAAGGGCAGCCTGGGAAACCGTGCTGCCCTTTCTCTTTGCGGCGGTAGCTGAGCCAGGCTGCGCCAGAACGTCGCGCCAGGGGGATGACGGTTCGCTTTCACGCTGCCTTGCCGCATTTCCCCTGCTATAGGGACGGCCAAACTCCCCTGCGCCAAACTCGCTGCAAAGGTTCAGCCATGTCTCCGCCAGACGATAGCCGCTATCTCCGGGGCGGCCCGGTCGCCCAGCGCATCATGGCATCCGTGCGCGAGGATGCCGCCATCGCCACCGCCGAAGGTTTTCCGCCCAAGCTGGTGTCGATCACCGTCGGCGATACCGCTGCCGTCGATGTCTATGTGCGCAACCAACGCGCCAAGGCCGCGCTTGCCGGCATCGGTTTCGAGGAGCGGCGGTTCCCCGCCGACATCAGCGCCGGCGAACTCGAGGCGGCGATCCATGGCCTGAACGCCGACCCGCGCGTCACCGGCATCATCATCCAGCGGCCGGTGCCGGCGCATATCCCGATCAAGACGCTGCAGGCTGCGGTGCATCCGCTGAAGGATGTCGAAGGCATGCACCCGGCCTCGATCGGCAACATCGTGTATAATCAGCTCGACCTTGCGCCTTGCACAGCTGCGGCCTCGGTCGAGCTGCTGAAGGAAACCGGCCTTGACCTCAAGGGGCTGGAAGTCGTCGTCGTCGGCCATTCTGAAATCGTCGGCAAGCCGATCGCCTTCCTGCTGATGAGCGAAGGCGCGACGGTAACGGTTTGCCATCACATGACGCGCTCGGTGGCCGCGCATGCGCGCCGCGCCGATGCGCTGTTCGTCGCGGTCGGCAAGCCCAGGCTGATCAAGGCCGATATGGTGAAGCCCGGGGCGGCCGTCATCGATATCGGCATCAATTCGGAGATCGGCCCGGACGGCACGAGCCGCATCGTCGGCGACGTCGACACCGAGAGCGTGAAGGAAGTCGCGTCCTGGATCACACCGGTGCCGGGCGGCGTCGGCCCGATCACCGTGGCGATCCTGCTGCGCAACACAATGGTAGCGCTCAGCCGCCAGCGCGCGCGCTATCAGGCGACGTATGGCGTGGTGGACAGGCTGGCGGCGGAGTAGCTGCTTACTCGGCGGCGACCAGGTGTCCTTCGGAGACGCCCTCCGGCTTCGGACCACCATAGGCCCAGTCCAGCAGCTTGATCGTGTGCACCACCGGCAGCTTTGCAGCCGAAGCGATCTGGGTGATGCAGCCGATGTTGCCGGTGGCAACGATCTCCGCGCCGGTCGCCTCGATGTTCTTCACCTTGCGGTCACGCAACCTTGCGGAAATCTCCGGCTGCAGGATGTTGTAGGTGCCGGCGGAGCCGCAGCACAGATGCCCCTCGCGCGGTTCGCGCACGACGAAGCCCGCCTTGGACAGCAGCTCCTTCGGCTGGCGGATGATCTTCTGACCGTGCTGCATCGAGCAGGCGGAGTGATAGGCGACGACGGTGCCGGGTTTGCGCACCGGCTCGGGCAGGTCGAGGCTTGCGAGGTATTCGGTAATGTCCCTGGCCAGCGCCGAGACCCGTGCGGCCTTGTCGGCATAGGCCGGATCGAGGCGCAGCATGAAGCCGTAATCCTTGATCGTGGTGCCGCAGCCGGACGCGGTGATGACGATCGCATCGAGCCCGCCCTGGTCGATGGCACGCGTCCATGCATCGACATTCTGCCGTGCCGAGGCAAGGGCTGCTGCCTCGCGGCCCATATGATGGACCAGCGCGCCGCAGCAGGCTTCGCCCTCCGGCACCACGACCTCGACGCCCAGCCGTGTCAACAATGCAATCGTCGTCTCATTGATGGCGGGGTCGAGTACCGATTGGGCGCAGCCGGTGAGGATGGCGACGCGACTTTTCTTCGTCCCCTTGCCGGCATGGACGCCGGGAGAGGCCATCGGCGAGGCCGCCGGGATCGATGCCGGCGCCAGCTTCAGCATCGCACCCAGCGGCCTCAGCGCCGGCAGCCTTTCGAACAGGCCGATGAATGGCTTGCCCAGTCTCGCCAATTTCAGCGCGGCGCGAAAGCGCGCGGGATAGGGCAGCACGAAGGCCAGCATGGCGCGGGTCAGCCGCTCGAGCAGCGGCCGCTTGTAAGTCTCCTCGATATGGGCGCGGGCATGGTCGACCAGGTGCATGTAGTTGACGCCCGACGGGCAGGTGGTCATGCAGGCCAGGCAGGACAGGCAGCGGTCGATATGGGTGACGATCTCCTTGTCGGCCGGGCGGCCATTCTCCAGCATGTCCTTGATGAGATAAATGCGCCCGCGCGGCGAATCGAGTTCGTTGCCAAGCGTCACATAGGTCGGGCAGGTGGCGGTGCAGAAGCCGCAATGCACGCATTTGCGCAGGATCTTCTCCGATTCCGCGACATGCGGATCAGCAAGCTGGGCAAGGGAGAAGTTGGTTTGCATTATCTTAGCCTTGGGCCATGCGGCCGCGATTGAGGATGGACTTGGGATCGAACTCGGCCTTGAGCCGCGCCGACAGTGCGGCCTTATGCGGTGCCTGCGGCTCGAACACCGGGACGGCGGCGCGATGCGAAGGGGTGGCGCGCACCAGCGTGGCGTGGCCGCCGCCAAGCTTTCTGATCAGCCCGCGCAGCAGGGCGGCCTCGGGATCGCCCTCCTCCATGCGCAGCCAGACCAGCCCGCCCTGCCAGTCGTAGAAGGCGCTGACACCGATCTGCATGCGCAGCGTCAGCACCATCTGATGGGCCTGAGACGGCGCCATGGAGACGCGCCAGACCGGCTTTTCGCTACGGTCGGCGAAGGGAGCGCAATCCCTGATATCACGCCAAAGGGCATGCGAGGCCTCGCCGGCAATGTCCTGCAACGGGCCGGCATTTTTCAGCAGGGTTTTCAGTGCCTCGATGCGATAGGCGACCGAAGGGCCGAACCCTTCGACGCGCAGCAGCGTCGCGGCGTCAGTGCCGAGCGCGCCGTCGGCGACACGCGCGGCGATCCGCTCCGGCAGATGCGCGGCGCTCGACACTTCGGCGCTGGAGCCGAGCGCCAGCGCCATGGCGGCGGCCGCCGCATCGTCGAGCAGGCCACGCACGGCAAGCGTGACCTCGGTCTCCGCCGCCGGCAACACCTTGAAGGTGACGTCGGTGAACACGGCCAGCGTCCCCCAGCTGTTGGCCATCAGCTTCGACAGGTCGTAGCCGGTGACATTCTTGACGACGCGGCCGCCGGACTTGAAAGCCTCGCCGCGGCCGGCAACGGCGTTGATGCCGAGGATGTGGTCGCGCGCGGCGCCCGCCTTCAGCCGGCGCGGGCCGGACAGGTTCGCGGCAAGCACACCGCCGATCGTGCCTCTTCCCTTGATGCCGCCGAACAATGGGCCGTAGTCCATCGGCTCGAAAGCAAGTTGCTGGCCGTTTTCGGCGAGCAGGCTTTCTATATCGGAAAGCGGTGTGCCGGCCTTCGCCGACAGCACCAGTTCGGCCGGCTCGTAGAGCGTGACGCCGGTGAGTTTTGAGAGATCGAGCGTGTGCTCGGTTTGCGATGGCCGACCGATGCCGCGCTTGGAGCCGTGGCCGATGGTCTCCAGCGGCGATTCCTCCGCAGCCGCCCATTGGACGGTGGAGAGGACTTCGGTGGACGAGGTGGGAGTGAAGGTGGTCATGGCGACGCGCCGCTTGCGAGTGCAGAGACGTCGAGTTCCTTCGTGCCCCCCTCTGTCCTGCCGGACATCTCCCCCACTTGGGGGGAGATTAGCAGCTTTGGCGACCGCGCCTCTCTAGCAACGTCGAAGATTGGCGAAGGCAGAGATGACTGGTGATCTCCCCCCTTGTGGGGGAGATGTCCGGCAGGACAGAGGGGGGCGCGAAGGATCGCCGACGTGAGACATTCCGCCCCCATCAAAACCTCGGAATATCCGGAAACGCGACCTGCCCGCGATGCACATGCATGCGTCCAAGCTCCGCGCAGCGGCGCAGTTGCGGGAACACTTTTCCCGGGTTGAGCAGATGGTTGGGATCGAAGGCGCATTTGACGCGCATTTGTTGGTCGAGGTCGATCTGGTTGAACATCTCCGGCATCAAATCGCGCTTCTCGACGCCGACGCCGTGCTCGCCGGTCAAGACGCCGCCGACCTTGACGCAGAGCCGCAAGATGTCGGCGCCAAAACTTTCCGCCTTGTCGAGTTCGCCCGGCAGGTTGGCGTCATAGAGGATCAGCGGATGCAGATTGCCGTCGCCGGCGTGGAAGACATTGGCGACGCCGAGGCCGTATTTCTCCGACAGTTCGCGCATGCCGGCGAGCACACCCGGCAATTCCTTGCGCGGGATGGTGCCATCCATGCAGTAATAGTCGGGCGAGATGCGGCCGACCGCCGGGAAGGCCGCCTTGCGACCGGCCCAGAAGCTCAGCCGCTCCTGTTCGGATTGCGAGACGCGGCATGTGGTGGAGCCGTTCCTGTAGGCGATCGCTTCGACGAGACCGATCAGGTGATCGACCTCGACGCCCGGCCCGTCGAGTTCGACGATCAGCAGCGCCTCGACATCAAGGGGATAGCCGGCGTGGACGAAATCTTCCGCGGCATGGATCGCCGGCCGGTCCATCATCTCCATGCCGCCAGGGATAATGCCGGCGCCGATGATGTCGGCGACGCATTGGCCGCCCTGCTCGCTGGTCGGAAAGCCGATCAGCAGAGCACGGGCCGTCTCTGGCTTTTTCAGGATGCGCACGGTGACCTCGGTGACGACGCCGAGCAGGCCTTCGGACCCCGTCATGACGCCGAGGAGATCATAGCCTTCCGAGTCCAGATGATTGCCGCCAAGCCGCACCACCTCGCCGTTCATCAGCACCATCTCAATGCCCAGCACATTGTTGGCGGTCAGGCCGTATTTCAGGCAGTGCACGCCGCCGGAATTTTCAGCGACATTGCCGCCGATCGAGCAGGCGATCTGGGAGGATGGATCGGGCGCATAGTAGAAGCCCTCCTGCTCGACGGCGGTGGTGATGCCGAGATTGGTGACGCCGGGCTGAGCGACGACGACGCGATCGGGATAGTCGATGGCAAGGATGCGGTTGAAGCGGCTCATGACCAGCAGCACGGCATCCTCGAGCGGCAACGCGCCGCCGGAGAGCGAGGTGCCGGAGCCGCGCGGCACGACACGGATGTTGCGGTCGTTGCAGTATTTCAGCACCCGCGACACCTGCGCCACCGTTTCCGGCAGCACCACGACCAGCGGCAATTGCCGGTAGGCGGTGAGACCGTCGCTTTCGAAGGCGCGCATTTCGTTGGTGGCGTCGACGACGCCCTCGCCCGGCACGATGATGCGCATATCGGCGACGATCTCTGCGCGCCTTCGCATCGTGGCGTCGTCTGGCTTGGGCATGACAAGGCCGGACATTGGCGGCGTCCTCCGCTTGGCTGGTAAAAATCTTTTACCAGTTACATCCGGATGTTGCAAACACCGCGTCGGGCAAAGAGCGTACTGCCAGCCTTCCGCAGCGGCAATCTGCCGCTATGGATCTTAACCCTCCCCCTTGTGGGGAGGGTCGCGAACGCAGTGAGCGGGGTGGGGGTCCGCGCGACGAAAGCTCTTTACGAGCACCCTCACCCCGATCCGCTATGCGGATCGACCCTCCCCACAAGGGGGAGGGTAAAGTGCGCTCCTACTCCCCCGGATGTTTCGCCGGCTCGGAGTGCATCCGCCTGACTCGCCGCACGCCCCACCAGACCAGCAGGATGGCGACCGGCACCGCGACGGCCGTGACGACTTCCGGTGCAAAGGCATGGCCGAAGATCGAGGCGCCCTTGGCGAGATAGGAGATCAGGCCGACGACATAGTAGGACACTGCCGCCACCGACAGGCCTTCCACCGTCTGCTGCAGCCGCAGTTGCAGCCGGGCACGGTTGTTCATCGACGCCAGCAGATCGCGGTTCTGCTTCTCGACCTCGACATCGACCCAGGTGCGCAGCAGCGTGGTGGCGCGGGTTAGTTTGCGCGACAGGTTGGCCTGGCGCTCCTCGACCGAACGGCAGGTGCGCATGGCGGGTGCCACCCGCCGCTGCAGGAAGCCGCCCCAAGTGTCGTAGCCGGGCACGGCTTCTTCGTCCAGCGCTTCCAGCCGCTCGACAACGATGCCGTCATAGGCGCGGCTGGCGCCGAAGCGATAGAGGCTGGAGGCGGCATCGGCTTCCAGCTCGGCGGCAAGCTCGGTCAGGTCGGCGAGCAGCGTCTGGCTGTCGCGGGTTTCAGTGACCTTCATTTCCAGCGTGGTCTGCGCCAACCGGTCTTCAATGCGGCGGGCGCGGCTCGACAGGGTCAGCGCCAGCGGCAGGCCGAGCATGGCAAGCGTGCGGTAGGTCTCGACGTCGATCAGCCGCTGCGACAGCGCGCCGGTCCGCGCCGGCGTCAGGCCGCGATCAAGCACCAGGATGCGGGTCAGGCCGTCGCCGTCCTGGCGGAAATCGGTGACGATGGCCGCATTGCCGCGCTCGACCAGCGAATAGCAGAGGCTCGTCGGGTCGAAGGCCGCAATCAGCTTCTCGCTTGCCGGCGTCCATTTGCGGATCTCCAGCCTTATGCCTGAGATCACCGTTCCCGGCGGCGAGAACCCGTTGCCGAAAGGAGAATCCTCCTGCGCCCTGCCGCTTTCGGCAAGCGGCCCTTCCCAAAGATAGGTCGAGAATTCCGTATGCCGCTCCCAGCGCAGCGTACCCTTGCCCCACTTCATGGCGTGGTGGCGGGCATGACGGTCGGGCGCCGCGATGCCGAGGCGCCGCGACAGTTCGGAGAGCACGGCCATGTCGACGCCGGAGCCGCCCTCGGTCATGAAGGCGAGTTGCACAAGCACGCGCGGCTTCTCGATCAGCGGATGCGGCCGGGCATGGACCTCGCCGATCGCGCCGGGCCGTCCCTCATGCGCGGCAAAGCCCATCACGCTGCCCTGGGCGCGCGGCTGGAATTCGAGGTTGGACGTCTCGTCCGACACGGTGGTCCCCCTGTTCTCGACCCTTCGTGTGATGGCGTCCTCTAAAGGCAATCCATGAGGCGCGTAAACACCAAAGTCTAGCATCGTAGGTCCTGCCGGCGCGACGCGCAGACCGACCCGATTGGGCGAATTGGATAAATAATTTGACCAGTTGGCGACGCTGGCTTTATCTTGCGCGACACCGGTTCAATTTCCCAGGCCCCCGTTGAGCGATATTTTCTCCAGGATCGAGCATTCGCGCACCGCCGACGAGGTGGTGCAGCAGATCGAAAGCCTGATCCTTGAAGGCGTGCTGCGCACCGGCGACCGGCTGCCGGGCGAGCGCGAGCTGGCGCGCCAATTCGACGTGTCGCGGCCGATCCTGCGCGATGCGCTGAAGGCGCTGGAAGGGCGCGGGCTGCTGATCACCAAGGCCGGCGGCGGCACCCATGTCGCCGACGTCATCGGCCAGTTGTTCACCAAGCCGGTGACCGACCTTATCTCGATGCACCGCAAGGCGGTGACCGACTATCTGGAATACCGCCGCGAGATCGAAGGTGTTGCGGCCGAATATGCGGCGCGGCGCGCGACAGCGGACGATATTGCGCTGCTCGACCGCATCATGGCGCGCATGGACGAGGCGCACCGCACCGGCGATTTCGACGACGAGGCGGAAATCGACGTCGAGTTCCACCATGCTGTGTGCGAATGCGCGCACAACATCATCCTCTTGCACACGCTGCGCTCCTGCTACCGGCTGCTGTCTGAAGGCGTGTTCCAGAACCGGCTTCTGGTGTTCAGCGTGCCCGGAGCGCGCGAGGCGCTGCTGGCCCAGCACGGCGCGATCTACAAAGCCGTGAAGGCCGGCGATCCCTCAGCAGCCCGCCAGGCGGCGATGGACCATATCTCCTATGTCGAGCGCTCGATGCTCGAGGCCGAACGCAGCGGCGACTGGCAGCGCGTGTCGCGGCTCAGGCTTAAGCAGCGCTCCGACGCCGACGACGGCTTCAAGACGACTGGCTAACGAGGAACCACCATGAGCGACATCCTCACCATTGCCGATCTCAAGGACCTGGCGCGCCGGCGGGTGCCGAAGATGTTCTACGACTATGCCGATTCCGGCGCCTGGACCGAAAGCACCTACCGCGCCAACGAGGAGGACTTCCAGAAGATAAAATTCCGTCAGCGCGTGCTGGTCGACATGAGCAACCGCTCGCTGGAATCGACCATGATCGGCGAGAAAGTGGCGATGCCGGTTGCGCTTGCCCCAACTGGAATGACCGGCATGCAGCATGCCGATGGCGAGATGCTGGCGGCGCAGGCGGCAGAGGAATTCGGCGTGCCGTTCACGCTGTCAACGATGAGCATCTGCTCGATCGAGGATGTCGCGTCGGTGACGAAGAAGCCGTTCTGGTTCCAGCTCTACGTGCTGCGCGACAAGGATTTCGTGCTCGACCTGATCGACAGGGCGAAGGCTGCGAAATGCTCGGCGCTGGTGTTGACGCTTGACCTGCAGATCCTGGGGCAGCGCCACAAGGATGTCCGCAACGGGCTGTCGGCGCCGCCCAAGATGACGCTGGCCAACATTGCCAACATCGCCATGCGGCCACGCTGGCTGATGGGCATTGCCGGCACCAAGCGCCGCACCTTCCGCAACATTGTCGGCCATGCCAAGGGCGTCGGCGACGTCGCTTCGCTGGCATCGTGGACGACGGAGCAGTTCGACCCGCACCTGTCGTGGAAGGATGTCGCCTGGATCAAGGAACGTTGGGGCGGCAAGCTGATCCTGAAAGGCATTCTCGACAAGGAGGACGCGCTGATGGCGGTCGAGACCGGCGCCGACGCCATCATCGTTTCCAACCATGGCGGGCGCCAGCTCGACGGCGCATCGTCGTCAATCATGGCGCTGGAAGAGATCACCGATGCCGTCGGCGACAGGATCGAGGTGCATATGGACGGCGGCATCCGCTCGGGCCAGGACGTGCTGAAGGCGCTTTGCCTCGGCGCCAAGGGCACCTATATCGGCCGCCCGTTCCTGTACGGATTGGGCGCCATGGGCAAGCAAGGTGTGACCCTGGCGCTGGACATCATCCGCAAGGAGATGGACATCACGCTGGCACTGTGCGGCAAACGGCTGGTGACCGAGATGGGCAAGGACCAGTTGCGGCGATAGGGTCTTGTTCACCGATTAGACCCTAGCCTCGCTGGATCACGGAGACGAAGCCGCCTTGATCGAGACCGGCATCCACTACCTCGACGCGCGCGCGCCCGATGGCATGCGCCTCTATGCGATCGGCGACGTGCATGGCCGGCTCGATCTGCTCGCCGCCATGCATCGCCGCATCGAGAGCGAACTCGAATACAAGCCGACCAGCGATTGGCGCGTCATCCACCTCGGCGACTATGTCGACCGCGGACCAGAGTCCAAGGGCGTCATAGACTTCCTGATCGAGGCACAGAAACGCGATCCACGGCATCTGATGCTCGCCGGCAACCACGATATCGGCTTCCTCGATTTTCTCGACGAGCCTGACCCGGAAGGGCTGTTCATCCGCTATGGCGGCGTGCAGACGGCACAATCCTATGGCGTCGACCTAGCGGGACACGCAAGCTGGTTCGGCAAGGCCGAGGCGTTACGGCGGGGACACCAGGCACTGGTCAATGCTGTACCGCAAGCCCATGTCGACTTCCTGCGGTCGCTGCAATTATCACTGATATCAGGTGATTTCTTCTTCTGCCATGCTGGCGTCAGGCCTGACGTGCCGCTGGAGAGCCAGAGCCCGCAGGATCTGGTCTGGATACGCGACGTCTTCCACAACCATCCAGGGCTTTACCCGAAGGTGATCGTGCACGGCCACACACCGGTGCCGGAGGCGGAGGTGATGCCGAACCGCGTCAATGTCGACACGCTCGCCTGGCAGTCAGGCATGCTCAGCGCGCTCGCCGTGGACGGCGCGGACAAGCGTATCCTGACTGTGCAGGGAAAAGCGTTTTAGCGAAGCGCGGCGGTGACGCCGTAGCCGTCGACGGCCTGATGGTTGTTGGCTGCATCGGCGGAATAAATGCCGAGACCGCACAAAACGATGGCAGACAGCATGACAAAGGACAGAAGCGCTGCTTTCACGGACGTCATCTCTAGTTGAGCTTCCTGCATCTGGGCACGAGGCGGTTACCAATGGGTTGAAACCGAGAATTCGTCTCAAAGTTTCGACGATTTCGCGCTTGTAGGTCGATTCTGTATCGGCGGTGTGTCGCGCGGATCACACAGAAGGTTCATCGCGGTTGCATTGCCGATGCATAGCGCGCGCCTTGTAGGATAGCGTTCGGCCACAAACCAAGGACGAAAGAAGTTGTCCCCGGCAGATTCCCCGCCGCGTGCCAATTATGCAACGGCCGCGCGTTGGCTGGGTTCAGATCGTCGCCACCCAGGCGCGGGCAATGGCCAAGCCCGCGGCATCAGCCTCGGGGCCGTTGAGAGCCATTTCGCTGTCGAGGCGATCGTGCCAGTCGGGATGGCGATCGGCAATCAGCGGCGCGAAGGACGTGCTCCAGTCCCTCACCATCGGCCGGTCGGCCTCGAAATGGAACTGGAAGCCGTAGACGGCGCGGCCGATTCGGAACGCCTGGTTCTCAGCAATTTCGCTGCCGGCAAGCCGCACCGCATTTGACGGCAGCGCGAAAGTGTCGTCGTGCCATTCGAAGATGGGGAAATCCTGGGGAAGTGCGCCAAGCACCGGATCGGTTCTGGCGTCCGGCGTCAGCGATACCTTGTGCCAGCCGAATTCCGAGGCGCCGCCGATCTGGTTCTCACCGCCGAAAGTGCGGGCAACCAACTGGCTGCCCAGGCAGATACCGAGAACCGAGCGATCCTTGGCGGCGAAATCGCGGGTCAGTTCGAGCAGCGCCGGGAAATACGGGTAGTCATCGTCGGCCAGCGCATTCTGACCGCCGCCAAGCATCACCATGGCATCGTGTCCGGTCGCGTCGTCCGGCAGCGCATCGCCCTTGTAGGGCCGGCGCAGGTCGAGATCGGCGCCGGCTTCGGCGAGCGCGGCACCAACCTGGCCAAGGCCGGTGTTGTCGTAGTTCTGGACCACCAGCACCCGCATCGCAAAACCCTGCTGACATGAAATGACGCGACGAGCGATATCATGTCGCCCGTATTGCAGCCAAGATGCGTATTCGGGAGAGAGCTATGCCACTGCAGAACCGGGTCGATCCGTTCGGCGCCATCCATGCCATATCCGAGCGCGGCCTGTTCACCGGCAATCGCGGCATCATCCACGATCCTGAGACCAAGACGCTGCTGAAAAAGCGTTGGGCCTTGCCGGCCTGGATCATCTGCGTCTGCCAATTCCGCAATGTGCGGCGCGAGCCGATGGGCAGGAACAGGCCGGGCGGCAGGGCCGGCTGGACCGAGTTGTTCTTCCTCGACGAGGTGACGGCGCTGGCCGCCGGGCACCGTCCCTGTTTCTATTGCCGGCGTGAGCGAGCCACGGATTTTGTCGGGCGTTTCGGCAAAGTCTTCGGTGTAAACGAACCGCGCGCGCCAATGGTGGACAAGCGGCTGCACAAGGAGCGGCTGGCTTCCGGCGGCAAGCCACCTGATGTCACCATGGGAGAGCTTGCCGAATTGCCGGACGGAGCGATGATCGCGGATGGCGGCTCGGCCTATGCGCTGCGCGGCGGCAACGCGCTGCCCTGGTCGTTCGCAGGCTATGGCGATGCGGCGGCCTTCGACAGCCTTGCCGGCCGGTCGCTGCGCCTGCTCACACCGGCCACGACCGTTTCGGTGCTGCGGCACGGTTTTGAACCGGTGTGGCATCGTTCCGCCGAGACTTGACGCCAGGCACCGCCTCGCCCATTCCTCGGCGATGCGCGCCAATTACAAGATGCAGCGGCTGTTCGTGCCGGACGACCTCGCGGCAGGCATCGAATTCGATGCCGGCCAGCAGCAGAGCCATTATCTCATGCATGTGCTGCGGCTCGGCGAAGGCGCCGAGATCCTGGTCTTCAACGGCCGCGACGGCGAGTGGTCGGCGGCGATTGCCACCAGGTCGAAAAGGGCGGTGCGGCTGAAGGTGCTGGCCTCGCAGAGACCGCAACCGCCCCTGCCTGACCTGATCTATTGCTTCGCGCCGCTGAAACAGGGCCGGCTCGACTATCTCGTGCAGAAGGCGGTCGAGATGGGCGCCGGCATCCTGCAGCCGGTGATCACCCAGCACACGCAAGTGGCAAAACCCTCCATCGACCGGCTGCGCGCCAATGTCGTCGAGGCGGCCGAGCAATGCGGCATACTGGCGGTGCCGGAAGTGCGCGAGGCCGAGAAATTCGAGCGCCTGCTCTCCGGCTGGGACAAGGAACGCCGGCTTATCTTCTGCGACGAGGATGCCTCGACCAACAATCCACTGCCAGCGCTGCAGGGGTTGAGGGAAAAGAAACTGGCGCTGATGGTGGGACCGGAAGGCGGCTTTTCCGACGAGGAACGCAAGATGCTGCGGGCGCTCCCCTTCGTCACCGCCATCCCGCTCGGACCGCGCATCCTGCGCGCCGATACGGCAGCGGTGGCGGCGCTTGCGGTGATGCAGGCGACGGTCGGAGACTGGTAAGAAGCGTAAAGATCAATTCCTGTTGACCTGTGGCTCAGGATTTTTCGCTTGATCGGCTGCTGACATTTCGTCCATTTAGCGCCGGCGGGCTCCGAGAGCCGCAGAGGGGGCCCCATGGCGCGCGACACAACCGATTTCCGGGCAATCGAAGGCATCGACGAACTGGTCGAGCATCTGGCCGAAGGCAACAAGCCGCGCGACAAGTGGCGCATCGGGACCGAGCACGAGAAGTTCCCCTTCTATGTCGACGGCAACGCGCCGGTGCCTTATGGCGGCGAGCGCGGCATCCGCGCCATCCTCGAAGGCATGCAGCAAAAGCTCGGCTGGGACCCGATCATCGATGACGGCCGCATCATCGGCCTGGTCGAGCCGACCGGACAGGGCGCGATCTCGCTGGAGCCTGGCGGCCAGTTCGAGCTGTCGGGCGCGCCGCTGGAAACGATCCACCAGACCTGCCGGGAGGGCAATGCGCATCTGGCGCAGGTACGCGAGATCGCCGAGCCGATGGGCATCCGCTTTCTCGGCCTCGGCGGCAGCCCGAAATGGTCGCTGGCCGAGACGCCGAAAATGCCGAAATCGCGCTACGAAATCATGACCCGCTACATGCCCAAGGTCGGCACCAAGGGTCTCGACATGATGTATCGCACCTGCACCATCCAGGTGAACCTCGACTTCGAAAGCGAAGCCGACATGCGCCGCAAGATGCAGGTGTCGCTGAAGCTGCAGCCACTGTCGACGGCGCTGTTTGCCAACTCGCCCTTCACCGACAGCCGGCCGAACGGGCTGCAGAGCTGGCGCGGCGACATCTGGCGCGACACCGACAACCAACGCTCGGGGCTGCTCGAATTCTGCTTCTCGCCCGAGTTCGGCTTTGCCGACTATGTCGAATGGGCGCTCGACGTGCCGATGTATTTCGTCATCCGCGACGGCCACTATCACGACATGACGCACATCACCTTCCGCCAGTTCATGGCCGGCGTTGCCCGCAATGAAGTACCGGAGGGACTGCCCACCATGGGCGACTGGGCGAACCATCTGTCGACGCTGTTCCCCGACGTCAGGCTGAAGCGCTTCCTCGAAATGCGCGGCGCCGATGGCGGGCCGTGGCGCCGCATCTGCGCGCTGCCGGCCTTCTGGGTCGGGCTGCTCTATGACGAGGCCGCGCTCGACGCCGCCGAGGCGCTGACTTCGAGCTGGACCTATGAAGAAACGCTGGCGATGCGCAATGCGGTGCCGGAACAAGGCATTTCCGCGCCGTTCCGCAACACGACGCTGCGTGAGATCGGCCGCGATGTAATGACCATTTCGCGCCTTGGGCTGAAAAATCGCGGCAGGAAGAACCGCGACGGCTATGACGAGACCTCGTTCCTCAACACGCTGGACGAAGTCGTGGCGCGCGGTACCACCAGTGCCGAGGAAATGCTGTCGGCCTACCACACGCGCTGGGGCGGCTCGATCGAGCCGGTGTTCATGGAATATGCGTATTAGCGTCCCGCCTTGAGCAGCGGCAAAAGCCGCTTCAATCGAACATCGAAACGAACTAGGTTCTCCCTCGAGGATTTCCGGGAGGAGAAACCGATGCCTACCTTGTTCGACATATTGGCGCAGGCGCAGAACGGCAACGGCATGCAGGCGCTTGCCCAGCAGTACGGGCTTTCCATGCAGCAGACGCAGGCGGCTGTCGCCGCTCTGCTGCCGGCCTTCTCGCAAGGGCTGCAACGCAACACCGCCGATCCCTATGGGCTAGGCGCCTTCATGACGGCGATGGCGAGCGGCCAGCACGCCAAATACTTCGAGGACGCGACCAGGGCTTTCTCACCGCAAGGCGTCAATGAGGGCAACGGCATTCTGGGTCATCTGTTCGGCTCGAAGGAGCTGTCGCGCGCGGTGGCCAGCCAGGCCGCGCAGGCGACCGGCGTCAGCCAGCAGATCCTGCAGCAGATGCTGCCGGCCATCGCTTCGATGGTGATGGGCGGATTGTTCAAGCAGACGACAAACCAGTTGACCGGGGGTCAGATGCAGGCCGCCGGTGGCTTCGGCGCCGGCAGCAATCCGCTCGGCGAGATCATCGAACAGATGATGCGGCAGGCGAGCGGCGGGGCACAGCCTGCGCCGCAGCCAGCACCCAATCCTTACGGTGAGAACCCGCTGGGCAAAGTGCTGCAGGACATGTTCGGCGGCGGCGCCCAACAGCCGCAAAGCCAGCCGCAACAGGCGCCCAACCCCTATGGCGACAATCCGCTGGGCAAGGTGCTGCAGGATATGTTCGGCGGTGGCGCGGCACAGCAACCGCAGGGCCGGCCGCAGCAGCCAACACAGCCGCAACAGACGCAGAGCCCTTACGGCGACAACCCGCTGGGCAAGATTTTTGAAGAGATGATGCGGCAAGGCGGTGGTGGCGGCTTCGGCCTGCCCGGTGGGCAGCCGGCGCCGCAGCAGCCGCAAGCACCCCAGCCGCGACAGGCACCGCAGGAGCGCCAGGCGCCGCAACCGCAGGCCAATCCGAGCGGCAGGCCACGCAATCCGTTCGACGATATTTTCGGCAAGATGTTCGAGACCGGCGCCCAGCAGCGCGACGACTATCAGAAGGGCGTGGAAACGATCTTCGACCAGTTCAAGCGGGACATGGACCGGCGGTAGTTGGCGGTAGTTGGGCGCTGACCTTCGCGGCTTCGGAGCAAGGAACGAAGCGACGCGGCGCAGACCGCACGATGACGACGGAGCTTTAAAAGAAAAGCCCGGTCCTGGAGGAGGACCGGGCCAGTGTGCAGGCTGGCCGGCGGGGAACCGGTAGGGAGTGGGGAGCCTGCTATACTCGTTGGTCGCAGCGAGCCTGAGAAAGGTTCACGGCAACCGAAACAATGCGCCCGATATCACGCTATCTGGCGGGCGAGATCTTCGATCGTATCGGCACGATCGCTCGCAATCGCACGCAGCTTCACGGTCGGATCGGCGCCGAACGGCACATCGATGGCGACATGGAGATCCGCGCGCGTCAGGCCGATATCGGCGAGTTCGGCGTCCGACATCTCGCCGAGGCGATAGAAGGCCCGGCGATTTTTCCAGGCCTGGTAGGCATTGAGAAGGGTGTTGGCCACGCGCGTCGCAACGGCCGGACGCGAGGTTATGCGCGAGGTCTCGGTGGCGAAATCAAACGTGGTCATGTCGGTCTCCTTCAGACTCGAACTGGACAAGACCAGGCGATCGGCGCTGGGGACAGCGGCCGTTCCGGTCTCGATTCACATGCCTTCATGTGGACAATGTGAATTTGCCACGCACCGATTGATTAATCCAACGAATGTTTCTAATCTTTAGCATCAACGCTACTGATGGATTGGACCGATGAAAGCGCCACTCGATCTCGACCAGTTGCAGACCTTCATCTCGATTGCCGATACCGGCAGCTTTACCCGCGCGGCCGAGGAAGTGCTGCGCACGCAATCGGCGGTGTCGATGCAGATGCGCCGGCTGGAAGAGCGGATCGGCAAGCCGCTGTTCGAAAAGGACGGCCGCACCAACAGGCTGACCGAGGAAGGCGACAAGCTGCTCTCCTACGCGCGCCGCCTGCTCTATCTCAACCGCGAAACGCTGGCCGCCTTCGATGACCAGCGGCTCGAAGGCACCATCCGCATCGGCACCCCCGACGACTATGCCGACCGGTTCCTGCCCGAAATCATGGCACGCTTCACACGGTCAAACCCGCGCGTCGAACTGACCGTCATCTGCGAGCCTACGCCAGGCTTGGTCGAGCATATCAAGCGCGGCAATCTCGATCTTGCGCTGGTGACGCACAACGATACGCGCGGCCAGTCGGAAGTGGTGCGGCGCGAGCCGCTGCTATGGGTGACCTCGGCCAACCATGCCACGCACGAACAGGAAGTGCTGCCGATGGCCTTCGGCCGGCCGAACTGCATCTGGCGGCGCGCCGCCGTCGATGTGCTCGACCGGCAAAACCGCGACTATCGAATCCTCTTCACCAGCTTCTCGGCCACCGTCATCACCGCCGCGGTGCTGTCGGGGCTGGCGATCTCGGTGCTGCCGGAATGCGCGCTGCGGCCCGGCATGCGAGTGCTGGGCGAAGCCGACGGTTTTGGCGCCCTGCCCGACTGCCGCATCGGCATCATGCGCGGCCAGACCTCGCGTCCCGAAATCGTCGACGCGCTGGCCCGGCACATCTCGGAAAGCCTCGACAATATTTCCGTGCCGCTCGGCGAAGAAACGGGAAGCTTCGATTTCGCCTCGCTCGCCTTCGCCAAGATGAAGCGGAGCAAGCCGAACCAGATCCTGCCTGGCTGGTAGGAACGATCAGGCCGACGCTGCCGCCTCCGTCGTTGCGTTGGCCGACGACAGGCCGGGCAGCGCCACCAATTGCGCCGGCTCCAGCGGCGGCGACAAGAGGTAGCCCTGCAGCTGCTGGCAGCCCATGGCGACCAGCAGCGCCTTTTGCACCTCGGTCTCTACGCCCTCGGCGGTGACCTCGACCTTGAGCGCGCCGGCGAGATCGATCAGCGCCTTGACGATGGCGCCCGAATTGCCGTCGCCGTCGAGAAGCCGCACGAAGGAGCGGTCGATCTTGAGCTTGTCGATGGCATGGCGGCGCAGATAGCTCAGCGACGAATAGCCGGTGCCGAAATCGTCGAGCACAATGCCGACGCCCGACTGGCGCAAGGCTGCCAGAGCCGCTCTGGTGGTGTCGTTGTTTTCCAGGAGAACGTTTTCGGTGATCTCGAGCTGCAGGCGCTTCGGCGCCAGTCCCGTTTCGGCGAGGATCGAGGCAACCTCTTCGGCAAAGCCGGCGTCGCGCAATTGCAGCGGCGAGACATTGACGGCGAGCCACGGCAGTTTGGTCTTCACGGCGAAGCGGCAGGCTTCCAGCAGGGCCCATGCGCCGAGCTGCCCGATCATGCCGCGTTCCTCGGCGATGGCGATGAACTGCGCCGCCGGCAGTGCGCCATGGACCTCATGCGCCCAGCGGATCAGCGCCTCGGCGCCGACAATGGTCTTGCCGTCGCTGGCAAAGACCGGCTGGTAGGCGAGCTTGATACCGGTGCCGCCATTTAGCGCGCTGCGCAGCTCGCTCTCGACCTTGCGCTTGCGCAGCAAAAGGTCGTCCATGTCGCCGGCGAAGACCTGGTAGCGGCCACGGCCGTTCTTCTTGGCTTCGTAGAGCGCGATGTCGGCCTTGCGCAGCAGATCGTCTGCATCGGCATCAGGGCCTGTCGACAAGGCTATGCCGATGCTGGCGCTGACAAAGACCTGATCGTCCATCAGTTTGAACGGCTCCTGCAGTTTCTGCAGCACCCTCTCGGAAATATCCTCTGCGTTCCTGACGTCGCGGACATCGATCAGGATTACCGCGAATTCGTCGCCACCCAACCTTGCCACCGTGTCGACGTCGCGAACCGTATGCTGAAGCCTGGCCGCCGTCTGGCGCACGAGTTCGTCGCCTGCCGGGTGACCAAGCGTGTCGTTGACATGCTTGAAGCGATCTAGATCGAGATAAAGCAGCGCGACCTTGCTTTCATTGCCGGAGGTAAGCAAGGCACGCCGCAGCCTGTCCTCGAACAGTGCCCGGTTGGGCAGGCCGGTGAGCGTGTCGTGAAAGGCGAGATATTGCGCCTGGGCCTGGCTGGTCTGCAGCGCCGATGACGCACGGCGCAGACGCCGGAGCAGAAAGGCGAGCACGCTCGCCGCAACCAGCGCGGCCAGAGCCAGGGCCGGGCTGGCCTTGCCCACCAGCGTCAGGCCGGGCCGTTCCTGGTCCCAGGCAATATAGCCGAGGATGACACCCTGTTTGTCGATAAGCGGAATGGCAGCCGAGCCAAGCGGCTGAGCCATCGGCAGGAGATGCGCCCCCGCCAGAAGATATTTCTGCGCGATCTTGCCGATCACCGCGTCGTTGATGAACTCTATGGAGACATACAGATATTCGCTGCCGGATGCCTGGGTGACGCGATCCGAACTCGGCACCAGAGGCATGACGCTGAGTATGGCAGGCTGACCGCCAAGCGAGACCAGATCGTCGGCAACGAATTTTGCGCCGGCCTGGCTTGCGTCCTTGCTCATCATCTGGCGCAACCTGGCGATTGTCGGCCGCAAAGCGGGTTCGTCCTCGCCAAAGACGGCAGGCGAGACGACCTTCCCTTCGCGCATGGCGTGGACCGGCCGGTTGGCGTCGTCCAGCACATAGACCCGGTTGTGGCCGTAATACGAGGACATCCAGACGCTGAGATTCTCTGCCATCCAGGTCTGGTTGCCGGCCTTGGCGTTGATAACGGAATCATCCCAGACGGCGACGCTTTCCTGCTCGCGCTTTACCGCGGCGACCTGGTCCTGCAGGCCGTTGGCCAGGAAAACCTTCTGCCGCTCGAGCGAGACCCGGTCGGCCTGCATGGTGGCGTAAAGGCCGAAGCCGACAACGATGGCCAGTGCAAAAACGGCAAGCGTCAGCACCGTCAGGGTGACCTGGAACGTCAACGGGCTGCGTTGTCTGCGGGCGCTCATGCGTCCTCCTTGGCCCAGAGTCAATCAGGACAGGCTTAAGATCAAGTTATGGAATCTTGACGCGGAGCGACAACAGCCACTCAATCGGCCGATGAGCGACGCAGAATCCGAATCACGAACCAATGCCACCGAATACACGGTGAGCGAGATTTCCGGCGCGCTGAAGCGCACGGTCGAGGATGTCTTCGGCCATGTGCGGGTGCGCGGCGAAATTTCCGGCTATCGCGGGCCGCACTCTTCCGGCCATGCCTATTTCACCCTGAAGGACGACCGCGCGCGGCTTGACGCGGTGGTCTGGAAAGGCACGATGGGCCGGCTGAAATTCCGCCCCGAAGAGGGGATGGAGGTGATCGCCACCGGCAAACTCACCACCTATCCCGGCAAATCCAACTACCAGATCGTCATCGACAATCTCGAGCCGGCGGGCGCCGGGGCGCTGATGGCGCTTTTGGAAGAGCGCAAGCGGCGACTGCAGGCCGAAGGGCTGTTCGACGCCGGCCGCAAGCGGCGGCTGCCCTTCATGCCGCGCACCATCGGCGTCGTCACCTCGCCGACCGGATCGGTGATCCGTGACATCATCCATCGCATCAAGGACCGCTTTCCGCTGCATGTGCTGGTCTGGCCGGTAAGAGTCCAGGGCGAGACTGCGGGGGCGGAAGTGACGGCCGCCGTCAACGGCTTCAACGCGCTGGCCTGGGATGGCGCGATTGCCCAGCCCGACCTTCTGATCGTGGCGCGCGGCGGCGGCAGCCTCGAGGACCTCTGGGGGTTCAACGATGAAGGGCTGGCGCGCGCCGTCGCCGCCTCGCGCATCCCGGTGATTTCGGCCGTCGGCCACGAGACCGACTGGACCTTGATCGACCTCGTCGCCGACATCCGCGCACCGACGCCGACAGGTGCGGCGGAGATCGCGGTGCCGGTGAAAGCGGACCTCGAAGCGACACTAGCCAGTCTTGGCGCACGTCTCAAAGCAGCCACCTTGCGCAATTTCGAACGCAAGCGGCAGGCTTCACGTGCGGCGGCCCGGGCACTGCCCTCGCCCGACCAGTTGCTGGCGCTGCCGCGACGGCGGCTGGACGAGGCGGCCAGCCGGCTTAGCCGGGGGCTGATGGTCTCCACCGAAAGAAAGCGAGCTCGGTTCTTCGCCGTGAAGCTCACTCCGGCAACGCTGTCGCGGCGGATTGCCGAGGCGCGACGAACCAACGACCGCAACCTTTTGCGCGCCCAGGGGGCGCTGCGCGCATTGGCGAGAGCCCGGCGCGCGGAACTCAATCGCGCAGCGGATCAACTGCCAAAATGCGCAAAAGCATCCCTGCAACGGCACAGGCAGCAACTGGCTTTGCTGCAAGGCCGCATTACGATCGAGCCAACGGCACGGCGGCAAACCGTGCAGAGGGATCTGCTGACAGCTTTGACGAGACGCGGCACGCAGGCGGTACTGCTCAGGCTGGAGCGACTGCGCGGCCGCATCGTCCAATCCGAGAGGCTGATGGCAACGCTGTCGCACAAGGCTGTGCTGGCCCGCGGCTTCGCGCTGGTCAAGGATGCCGACGGCGCGGTGATCAAACTGGCAGTTGATGTGGCGCCGGGCGCTGGCCTGCAGCTGGAGTTCGCCGACGGCATCGTAAATGCAGTCGCGACCGGCGACGCCGAGCGGGTGCAGGTCGTTGCCAAACCAGCGGCCACGCCGCCCGCCAGCAAACCCGCCGCAAAGCCGACGGCCAGCAAACCGAAAGAACCGGGCAATCAGGGCTCGCTTTTTTAGAGGACCGCATGACCGGACATGACCCGCATCTTCAAACGCCGGCGGGCAAGCCGCGCGCCCGTGCTTTCGGCATTGCCTTCGAGGGCACGCCGGGCGGCTTCAACACCATCACCGATGTGCCCGGCGTATCGGTCGGCTATGCGACGCTGATTTCCGGCGAGGGTCTGCTCGAGGTTGGCACGGGGCCGGTGCGCACCGGCGTCACCGCCATCCTGCCGCGGCCGTTGGCTGAGCTCGCCACGCCGGTGTTTGCCGGTGTCTTCAGCCAGAACGGCAATGGCGAGTTGACGGGGTCGCACATTATCGAGGAAGTCGGCGCCTTCAACCTGCCCGTCACGATCACCAACACGCATTCCTGCGGCGTTACCCGCGACGGCACGCTGCGCTGGATGCAACGCGTGCTGCCGGCGGCGCTCGACAGCGGCTGGGGCCTGCCGGTTGCGGCGGAGACCTATGATGGTTTCCTCAACGACATCAACGGTCATCACGTCGGCTTCGAACATGTCGAAGCCGCGCTCGACGGTGCCGCCGGTGGAGCGATCGAGGAAGGCAGTGTCGGCGGTGGCGCTGGCATGATTGCCTTTGGCTTCAAGGCCGGCTCGGGCACGGCATCCCGCATCATCGAGTGGCAGGGTATCAGGCATACGGTCGGCGTATTCGTGCAGGCGAATTTCGGCAAGCGGCGCAATTTCACACTGCGCGGCGCCCGCGTCGGGCCCGATCTGGTAGAGCCGGCGATGCGCGAAGGCACGCCGCGTGCCGAAAAGGGCTCGATCATCGCCATCGTCGCCACCGATGCGCCATTTCTGCCGCACCAGATGAAGCGGCTGGCAAAGCGCGTGCCGCTCGGCATCGCCATGACAGGCGGCTTCGGCTACCACAGTTCGGGCGACATTTTTCTGGCCTTCACCACCGCCAATCCGCAAGCAGCACTTGCACCATCGGGACGAACCGCAAACGTCGCTTACATCCCGGACGTCGATATCGATCCGTTCTTCGATGCGGTGGCGCAAGGCGTAGAGGAGGCGATCCTCAATGCAATGGTCGCCAATGAGGATATGAGCGGACGCGACGGCAATTTCGTGCCGGCGCTGCCGAAGGCCTGGCTGAAAGATCGATTTGGATAGAGGACAAGGCCTGGCGGCGCCAGGCCTGTTGCGTCACGGCTTGGCCGCGTTGCTCTGGTCGGCCTCGGCCGCCTCTTCGAGCCGCGATGCGATCAGTTCCTGGATGTCGCCGACTTCTTCCTGGATATCTTCCAGCGGAATGCCGACCTCAGCGGCCTTCGCCGCGCACTCCTTGGCGAGGGTCTCGGCCTGCTTCTCGATCTTTACCGGCGAGTGCTGGCAGTGGACCTTTTCACCGATCCATCCGCGCAAGAACTCGATCGCATGTTCACTCATACTGCTTTTCCCTGGCGGCTATGCCGGTTGGTAACCGTAAACGTCCGCACCCGGTAAAGGATGCATGCTGCCATTCGAACCGAGTCGGCTTCGCCCGGCAAGTTGATCTTGTCGGAGGTCCGAAGAGCCGAATGAAGGGAAGGGTTCAATGAGCACGTTCTGATTGTTTGATAGAGTGGTACGTTGGCCGGGATCGGCTTCGGCTCTATGCTGTTGTTCTTACGATCTTTTCCTGCTGTCGACGGCCGATTTGTATCACAATAGGGATCGCAACGCGTAACACATTTTCTGCTGCTTCGTGGTACACCGCCACAGCTACACGGTCGAAGCCGCCGCTATATAGTGACATCATTATGCGATGTCGACTCTATCAGCCATCCTGCTTCTTTCCGCCGCGCTGTGTCAAACGTCATCCCCGTCCAGTATGGAGATCGGATGGCCCCGGAGGGCGTATGAAGATGTTGATTTTATTGCGTTTCGTGGGCCAAAATCAGAAAGCTCTCGTCAGCGTCACCCCGCTCGACTGCCTCCGCCACACTCAGCGCCTCCGACGTCGATTCCTTGCACGTAAGGCGCGGGCCGGATGAACGACAACATTGGCGCTTTGGCAGCGCGCTCCTGCTAAGGACGATGTCTCGATGCAACAAGCTCTGCCTTTCGCTGCGCCGTCTCCAGACCGATTGAGATGAAGGCGCGCGCATGCCGGGCCAATTCCATATTGTCGGACCACAGATTGCGCCAGATCGCGGTCTTCCGTGACAGGTTCTCGTCGACGATCTTCGACGAGAAGGATTCAAAGCTGAGGTCGTCCCTATAGCCGATCGCGGTCAGCGCATCGAAGATGGCGGCAAAGTTGATATTGCCGGTGCCGAGGAAACCGCGATGGCTCTCGCCGATATGGACATAACCGATCTTGTCAGCGGCATGGCGGATAGCCAGTCCGACATCGGCCTCCTCGATGTTCATGTGGAAGGTATCGAGGTGCAGGAAGATGTTGTCGGAGCCGGTGTCCGCGATGAAGGCCAGGCCTTGTGAAGCGGTGTTGAGCAGATTGCTTTCGAAGCGGTTGACGATCTCCAGATTGAGCGTGACGCCGGCGGCCTTGGCCGTCTCCGCAACCTTCGCAAGTGTACCCGCGCTGCGGTTCCACTGATCGCGCGTCGGCGCCTGCGTCTGCAAGCCGTGGCTGGTACTGAGGATGCCGCCAATCTTCTGGCCGCCGAGATCGCGGGTGAGCGCGATCGTCTCGTTGAGGATCTCGACGCCGCGCGCGGCAACCGCCTTGTCGGCACTCGAAATGTCGCCGTCGGCCGGCAGGCCGATGCTGATCGCGACGCCGAGCTTGAGGTCGGCGATGCGCCTGGCCAACCCGCCAACGTCGACATTGGCGGGGTCAAGATAGGAGAACTCGATCAGGTCGAAACCGGCCTCCTTGGTGTTGGCCAGCGTCCGTTCGAGGTCGCCTTGCGCCGAACTCGCCGACCAGACGAAGGAATGAATACCGATGCGCGACATGATCGTCTCCCGTTTCTGGAATTGAGATGCGG
>NZ_JAMYQZ010000088.1:0-26183 GCF_040321145.1 Mesorhizobium sp. M0514 | reverse complement strand
CCCGAAATCCGCCAGGTGACATCGACGCGCGGGCGACCGAGCGTGGCCGGCGGCAGCACTTCGATGCCGGTGATGCGGCCGGTGGCCGAATCCCATTGCGGCCGGCAGCCCATCAGCGCCAGGCCTTGCGCGATCTCCTCGCCGCCGGTGCGCAGCGAGGCCGAGCCCCAGAGGTCGATGACCAGCGAGCGCGGCCAGTCGCCATGCGACTGCATATAGCCGCGCACGACTTCTTCTGCCGCCGCCTTTCCCAGATCGTAGGCGGTCGGCGTCGGCATGGTGCGCGGGTCGGAGGTGAACAGGTTGCGGCCGGTAGGCAGCACGTCGGAGCGGCCACGCGCCGGTGCGCCCGCCGGACCCGCCTTGATGTGACGGCCGTCGAGCGCGGCAAGAAGTGCTGCTTTCTCGGCCTCCGCGCTTTGCACGCGCATGGCGTCGGGCTCGTCGTCGGGAGCGCGGCCATAGATGTGCAGGCCGTCCTTGATGGCGAAATCCTTGAGGTCGCAGAGCCAGGCGTCGATGCGGCGCAGCGCCTCGTCGGGCGCATCGGTTCCGGCGACGCCGGCTTCGGAGGCGAAGCCGGTCTTTTGCGCCGTGTCGACGATCAGTTTTGCCAGGCGGTCGCGGCGACGGCGGTCGAGGCCGTCGGCCTGGGCATATTCGTCGACGAGGCGTTCGAGCTTGTGCTGCCCTTCGTCGAGGCCGGCACCGGTCAGCGGCGGCGGCAGATGGCCAAGCGTGACGGCGGCGATACGCCGCTTCGCCTGCGCCGCTTCGCCGGGATTGGAGACGATGAAGGGGTAGATGACGGGCAACGAGCCGGTGACGATCTCGGGGAAGCAGTTTTGTGAGAGCGCTACCGTCTTGCCGGGCAGCCATTCCAGCGTGCCATGAGCGCCGACATGGATGAGAGCATGGATGCGGAGCGATTTGCGCAGCCACAGGCCGAAGGCCAGCAGATCGTGGCGCGGCGGCAGCGTCGGGTCGTGGTAATCGGCGCGCCGGTCGGCCGAGCGGCCACGGTCGGGGGCGAGAGCGACAGTGATGTTGCCGAAGGTGGCGGCGCGGAAGGGGAAGCCGCTCTTACCCTCCCCCTTGTGGGGAGGGTGGCCCGCAGGGCCGGGTGGGGGTGGTGCACCGCTACCCCCACCCCGTTTCGCGCCATCCGCTTCGCGAATGTCGCGAACCGACCCTCCCCACAAGCGGGAGGGTGAAGGGGCGCCCCATGCCGCCTCGACTGCAGCCAGTGCGTCAGCCGGCAAATCCTTTGAGAAGTCCAGATACTCCTCCAACCCCAGCCCATCGCCTCTCCGCTCCAACGCGTCCAGCAACTCACGCGGCGTTTCTGGAATCCCGTCAACGCGATAGCCCTGCTCCTTCAGGTCATGCAGCATGGCCAGCACGCTGGACGGCACATCCAGGCCCACTGCATAGCCAGTGCGGCCGGGCGCGCTCGGATAGTCCGGAATGAGGATCGCCAACTTACGCGTCGCGCGGGGCGTCTGCTGTAACCGTGTGAACGCCGCTAGCCTGTCCGCCACTTGCGCCACGCGATCCGGTTCCGGGCGGTTGGCGAAGGCGCGGTGGCCGAGCGCCGGGTCGGTCTCGCTCTCGCCCTTGAAGGAAATCGCGCCGGCAAGGATACGGCCGTCGAGTTCGGGCAGCACGACATGCATGGCGAGGTCGGCGGGCGCCAGGCCGCGCTGGTTGTTGTCCCAGACGTGGCGGCGGGTGGTGGCGACGATGACCTGGAAGACCGGCACGCCGGCGCGGTCGAACAGGGTTTGGACGCCGGGTTCGGCGCCGGATGCGAAGGCGGTTGCGGTGATGATGGCGGCGGGGTTGAGCGAGGCGAGCGCGGTCTCGACGAAGGCCAGCGACGTCGGGTCCTTCAGGCTGGAGACGAAGATGGGGGCCGGGCGCATGCCGCGTTGGCGCAGTGCATCAAAAAGCGCGTCGATGGGGGCGACGTCGGCTGCCAGCAGCATCGAGCGGTAGAAGAGGATGGGGATGATGGGAGGGTTGATGTTGTCTGCGCCGAGTTCCCGCCCACCCCCCTCTGTCCTGCCGGACATCTCCCCCGCAAGGGGGGAGATTGCGCTGTCATCGACGCTTTCGCCAATCGGGGCTGTTGCAGAGGAATCTATTATCGACTGGGCAGAAAAAGTGCCGAGGTCCGCGCCGGCTGATCTCCCCCCTTGCGGGGGAGATGTCCGGCAGGACAGAGGGGGGTGTGAAGGAACGCCGACATCGGCCAAATCCAACTTGCCTACGACGCCGCGGCCTGGCTCGTAGTAGCCAGCTTTCGGCACGCTGACCGGCTCTGCAACCGCCGCATCCGACCCAGCCAACCCCGCCAGCCGCTGCACCAGCGCCGTCATATTCTCCGGCCCGCCCTCGCGGAAATAGCCAAGCAGCGCGTCCAGTTCCGGGCGCGACAGCGTCGAGGCTTCGATCAGCCTGAGATCCTCGTCGTGGCTTTCACCAGGCAGCAGCGCCAGCTTGATGCCGTTCGCACGGGCAGTCGCGGCAAGCTGGTCGCAGCCATAGCGCCACCAGTCGTAGCCGCCGAGGATGCGCACCAAAATCACCTTGGCGTAGCGAGCGACGCTGTCGATCCAGAGGTCCACGGACATGGGATGGCGCAGGTCGCGCAGCGCCGCTAGCCGCATTGACGGCAGGCGGGCAGCATCGGCCTTCCAGCCCGCCGCGAGGCCGGCGAGGTCGCTGTCGGTGAAGGACAGCGCCACGATATCCGCCGGCGTCTGCCGGAGATCAACTGGCTCGGCGAGATCGTCGAGCGACGCGGATGTGGTGGTGAGTATGTGCATCGCGGCTTAGCGCGTTTCACCGTTTCACGGAAACGGCGAGCCGCTCTATCTCCTTGTTTTTACGCAATTCCTCTGGGAAAACCGTTTCACACTTTTCCTGGAATTGCTCCTGAGATCAGCCGGCGAGTATACGCTCGATCGCCGGGCGGTTCAGCCCCTTCAGGCCAATGACGACGAGACGCGAGCGGCGATCGTCTTCGGCCGTCCAGGCGCGGTCATAATAATGGTTGACGCGTGGGCCGACGGCCTGCAGCAAAAGCCGCATCGGCTTGCCGCCGACATCGACGAAGCCTTTCACACGCAGCACATTCTCTTCCTCGGCCACCATGGCGACGCGCCTGGCCAGTTCGTCCGGATTGGCGATCGAGGGGATGTCGACGATGAAGGTGTCGAAATCGTCATGCTCGTGGTCGAAAGCGCCGTCATGGTGGGACTTGCGGTTCTCGATGTCGTCCTCGACGGCGAGACCGAGGCCAAGCAGCACCGAGGGATCGACCTTGCCATGCGCGGTCGGCACGATTTTTACCGCGCGAGCGGAATGCTCATTGATGATGGCGTTGGCGCGGGCCGAACCGGGGGCGTCCATCAAATCGCTCTTCGACAGGATGATCAGGTCGGCGCAGGCGATCTGGTCCTCGAAGACTTCTTCGACCGGATCGTCATGGTCGAGCGTTTCGTCCTGAGCGCGCTGAGCCTGCAGGGCGTCCATATCGTTGGCAACGCGTCCCTCCGCCAGCGCCGGGCCGTCGACCACGGCGATGACGCCGTCGACGGTTACCCGGCTTTTCACACTCGGCCACTGGAATGCCTGGACCAGCGGCTTGGGCAGAGCCAGGCCCGAGGTCTCGATCAGGATGTGGTCGACCTTCGGCGTCAGTGCGAGGATCTTGTCGAGCGCGGGCACGAAATCGTCGGCGACTGTACAGCAGATGCAGCCATTGGCGAGTTCGACGATGTTTTCCTCGGGGCAGGTGTCGATGCCGCAGCCTTTCAGGATTTCGCCGTCGATGCCGATGTCGCCGAACTCGTTGACGATGATGGCGATGCGCTTGCCCCCGGCGTTTTCCAGGAGATGGCGGACCAGCGTCGTCTTGCCGGCGCCGAGAAAGCCGGTGACGACGGTGCAGGGAACACGGGAGAGATTGCCGGCCGGGTTTGAAGCGTTCATCGTCAGTCCTTCAGCATATCGAGGGGTGGGATGCGGGCAACGAGGCCGCGCTTGAGGCTATCGGGCCGGCCGCGCCACGGGATGAGGCCGTCGGTCGAGGTCGCGAAGAGCTTTGCGCCGGTGACGAGGTCGGCGCCGCTGGTTGCGGTCAGATCGCCGAAGACATAGCTCCAGCAGCCGTCACGCAGGATGGCAGCGCTCAGCCGGCGCTTGCAATTGCCGAGGCATTCGGCGGTGCGGACCCGGATATCGCCGGCAGCGGCGAGGCGCGTGTCGTCGGCCAGCAGTTCGCCGGCGCGGGGGTGAGCGTCTGAGCCGGTTTCATCGCGGCATGAGGCGCAGACGATGACGGTCACGCCGGCCAACGCGTCGCTATCGGCAGACGAAACATCCGCTGTGCCAGCCGAAAAACTGCTGTTCTGGTCCAAAAACCGTGCTCCTTGCCCGGAAACCCGCCAGGCGATCGGATACTTTGTCTCAGACGGCAGGTCTCCTGGCTCGCGGGTCATCGCCTTGGTTAGCCGCCTTCCCGGTGTTACCCAGTGGCATTCGGCCTTGGCTCTTCGCTTACAGTTGCGGGGACAGCCGCGGATTTGGGATTTTGTCCCGCACCGCATTCCCTCTTGGCCCTTGCCGTTGCGGGCAGGGGACCGTCTGGAGCGGATTTAGGCCGTTGCGGGGAGTTGTGTCAACGCGCTGCTACGACATGGCGATGTCGGCCAGGGGTTTCCCCAGATTGCCGGCCGGCGTCACTTCGATGCGCTCAAGGCCAAGCCAGCCCTGCATCTGCTTTAGTTCCTCGAAAAGCTGTGCGGTGGTCTCAGGCGGTGCGCCTGCTTCGGCATAGGCGGCGTGGACGCGTAAGACACTCGCAGGCCGGTCGGCCTTCAGATCGACGCGGGCGACGATCCGGTCGCCGAGCAGGAAGGGCAGCACGTAGTAGCCATATTGCCGCTTGTCGGCCGGGGTGTAGATCTCGATGCGGTAGTGGAAATCGAACAGGCGCTCGGTGCGCGAGCGCTCGAAGACCACCGGATCGAAGGGCGCCAGTAGCGCGCGGGCGTCGATCTTTCGCGGCAGACGGGCGTCCTTATAGAGGTAAGCCGGCTTGTCCCAGCCTTCGACGTTTACCGGCAGCAACTCGCCCATCTCGACCAGTTCCTCCAACCGGCCCTTCATGTCGGCTGGCGACAAGCGGAAATAATCGCGCAGGTCACCCGACGTCGCGATGCCGTGGGCGCGGGCGGAAATGCGCAGCAATTCGCGGTGCGCGTCCTCGGCCGCCGGCACCGGCAGGTCGAGGATCGCCTGCGGCAGCACGCGCTCGGGCAGGTCGTAGAAGCGCTCGAAGCCACGGCGGTGCGCCGTGGTGATGCGTCCGGCCCAGAAGAGCCATTCGAAGGCGTGCTTGGCGTGGCTCCAGCCCCACCAGCCGCCCGAACCTTTCTGGCCCTCCAGTGCCGAAGCGGCAATCGGGCCGCGCTCGGCGACCGCGCGGTAGATGTCTTCAATATAGGCGGCGTGTTCGCGGCCCCATTTGGCCAGCCCCAGATACATTTCGTCGCCCTGCTCGGCGCGCTGCATGCGCCAGCGCATCAACGGGTAGGTCTCGACCGGCAGGAACGAGGCCTCATGCGCCCAGTACTCGAACACGGTGCGCTTGCGGGTGATTGCGGCATTGTCGAGCAGGGTGAGCGGGTAGGGGCCAAGGCGCGAATAGAGCGGCATATAGTGGGCGCGCACCACGGCGCTGACGGAATCGATCTGCAGCAGGCCGGTGCGCGACAGCACGCGGGCGAGGTGGCGGCGATCGGGCGTGCCGACCGGGCGGGGATCGAGAAATCCTTGCGCGGCGAGCCCGATGCGCCTGGCCGTGGGGAGTGAGATTTTGTCCTTCGTCAAAGTGTCTTGCCTCGAACCATTTTCCCGAATTTAGCCGGCGATTCCGGTCATGCTAGCAGGCAAATGGCGGGAGATGTGTCAGGAGACAAAAGTGGAGTGAAAGGTGAAGGAAATCAAACAGGAGGAGATCGGACCAGTTTTTCCCGGCCTGCCGTCCAGCACTGTCTTTTGAACAAGGTTTGACTTGCTTCGCTGAAAGCCGTGCGCTAACCCTCGCCGCGTTGCAGCAAAGGCACCTAAAACGGTTCAGCGGTTAAACTGTCGCGCTTCCGCATTAGGGTTGGTTGCTGTAATCAAAGTGGATTGGCCGCCAACGGAAAGCCGAGCATGAACGTACTCCTCAGTTCATACCTGCCCATCGTCCTCTTCATCGCCGTGGCCGCGGTTGTAGGCCTGGCGCTTATCATCGCGCCGTTCCTGGTGGCTTATCGCAATCCCGATCCGGAGAAGCTTTCCGCCTACGAGTGCGGGTTCAACTCGTTCGACGATGCCCGGATGAAATTCGACATCCGCTTCTACCTCGTGTCGATCCTGTTCATCATCTTCGATCTGGAAGTGGCCTTCCTGTTTCCGTGGGCGGTGTCGTTCTCGAAGATCGGCATGCTCGGTTTCTGGTCGATGATGGTGTTTTTGGCGGTGCTGACCATCGGCTTTGCCTATGAATGGAAAAAAGGAGCGCTGGAATGGGATTGAACGACAGTTCCGGAACGCTCGTCGCGCCGAAGCCCAAAGGTCTGATCGACCCCAATACCGGACGTCCGGTCGGTTCCGACGATCCGTTCTTCCTCGAGATCAACAATGAACTGGCCGACAAGGGTTTTCTGGTCACCTCGACCGAGGCGCTGATCACCTGGGCACGCAGCGGCTCGCTGATGTTCATGACCTTCGGTCTCGCCTGCTGTGCCGTCGAGATGATCCACACCTCGATGCCGCGCTATGATTCTGAAAGGTTTGGCGTGGCTCCTCGCGCGTCGCCGCGCCAGTCCGACATCATGATCGTGGCGGGAACGCTGACCAACAAGATGGCCCCGGCTTTGCGCAAGGTCTACGACCAGATGCCGGAGCCGCGCTACGTCATCTCGATGGGTTCCTGCGCCAATGGCGGCGGCTATTACCACTATTCCTATTCGGTGGTGCGCGGCTGCGACCGCATCGTGCCGGTCGACATCTATGTGCCCGGTTGCCCGCCAAGCGCCGAAGCTCTGCTCTACGGCATTCTTCTCCTGCAGAAGAAGATCCGCCGCACCGGCACGATCGAACGGTAAGACCATGGCCGCATCTCTGAGCGAACTGTCGACCTATCTCGGCGAAAAGCTGCCGGGCCGCGTGTCCGATGCGGTGCTGGCCTATGGCGAACTGACGATCTCGGTTGCTACAGACAATCTGATCGAGGTGACAAGCTTCCTGCGTGACGATTCGGGCTGCCAGTTCATTTCGATCATCGATATCTGCGGCGCCGACTACCCGTCGCGCGTCAAGCGTTTCGACGTCGTCTATCATCTGCTTTCGCCGAAGCAGAATTTGCGCATCCGCATCAAGGTCCAGGCCGACGAAGAGACGCTGGTGCCGTCGCTCACCGCTGTCTATCCCGGCGCCGACTGGTATGAGCGCGAGGCCTATGACCTTTATGGCGTGCTGTTCTCCGGCCATCCGGACCTGCGCCGCATCCTCACGGATTACGGCTTCGAGGGCCATCCCCTGCGCAAGGATTTCCCGCTGACCGGTTTCGTCGAGGTTCGCTACGACGACGAAGCCAAGCGCGTCATCTACGAGCCTGTGGAACTGAAGCAGGAATTCCGCAATTTCGATTTTCTTTCGCCATGGGAAGGGACGGATTACGTCCTGCCGGGCGATGAGAAGGCGAAACAGTGAGTAGGAAGTAGTGAGTAGTCAGTAGCAAAAGATTTGGAGCAACGGATCGAATCTTATCGCGACTTGAAGGTGTGGCAATCGGCGATGACGCTTGCTGAGGATTGCTACCGTTTCACCAAAGAGTTTCCGAGGGATGAGATTTACGGCATGACCTCTCAGATGCGCCGATCGGCGGTTTCGGTCGCAGCGAACGTCGCGGAGGGATACGGTCGGGAGAACAGAGGGTCGTTCGTTCAATTTTTGCGCATGGCGCAAGGCTCGTTGAAGGAACTGGAGACACACATACTGCTGGCATGTCGGGTTGGCCTGCTGCGAAAAGACAATGAGATTGAGCTGCTGCTGCGATGCGAAGAGATTGGAAAAATGATGAGATCTCTTATCCGAACGGTGCAGGCCAAGCAGGCGGAATGAAGCAGGCATTGAGATTGATGATCACTACTCACTACTCACTACTGACTCTTCGCCAGAGGCGCCAGAATGGCTGAAACCTCCGTCCGCAACTTTAACATCAACTTCGGACCGCAGCACCCTGCGGCGCACGGTGTTTTGCGTCTTGTGCTGGAGCTGGACGGCGAGGTCGTGGATCGCGTCGATCCGCATATCGGCCTACTCCATCGCGGCACCGAAAAGCTGATCGAGCACAAGACCTATCTGCAGGCGGTGCCCTATCTCGACCGGCTCGATTATTGCGCTCCGATGAACCAGGAGCATGCCTTCGCGCTCGCCACCGAGCGGTTGCTCGGCATCGAAGTGCCGAAGCGCGGCCAGTTGATCCGCGTGCTCTATTCCGAGCTCAGCCGCATCATGTCGCACATCCTCAATGTGACGACGCAGGCGCTGGATATCGGCGCGCTGACGCCGCCGCTGTGGGGTTTCGTCGAACGCGAAAAGCTGATGGTGTTTTATGAGCGCGCTTCCGGTTCGCGCATGCATGCGGCCTATTTCCGTCCCGGCGGCGTGCACCAGGATCTGCCGGCGAAGCTGGTCGAGGACATCGGCAAGTGGATCGACCCGTTCCTGAAGTCGCTTGACGACCTCGACAGGCTGCTTACCGGCAACCGCATCTTCAAGCAACGCAATGTCGATATCGGTATCGTGTCGCTTGCCGACGCCTGGGCCTGGGGCTTTTCCGGCGTCATGGTGCGCGGCTCGGGTGCGGCCTGGGATTTGCGCAAGTCGCAGCCTTATGAATGCTATTCCGAGATGGATTTCGACATCCCGATCGGCAAGAACGGCGACTGCTACGACCGTTATCTCGTGCGCATGGAAGAAATGCGCCAGTCGGCCAAGATCATGCGCCAGTGCGTCGACCTTCTGCTCGGCAAGGAAAGCACCGGGCCCGTGTCGAACCTCGACGGCAAGGTGGTGCCGCCCAAGCGCCAGGCGATGAAGCGCTCGATGGAAGCGCTGATCCATCACTTCAAGCTCTACACCGAGGGCTATCGCGTGCCGGCCGGCGAGGTCTATGCCGCCGTCGAGGCGCCGAAGGGCGAGTTCGGGGTCTATCTCGTCTCCGACGGCACCAACAAACCCTACCGCTGCAAGCTGCGCGCGCCCGGCTTCGCGCATCTGCAAGCCATGGATTTCCTCTGCCGCGGCCATATGCTGGCCGACGTCACCGCCGTGTTGGGTTCCCTCGATATCGTCTTCGGGGAGGTTGATCGGTGATGGCGGCAGCCAATCCTACAGTGCGCTCTCAGGTCGGTGTTCGAGGGAATGCGGACGCTGCCCTACCGCGGTGGCGCGAATTGGCAAAAGCCATGCTGCCGGTCGAGTTCGCCGAGGCTTCTTACAACTCGACTCAGCACTGTTCCATCTATGACTTCTTTTTTACCCTGCTACCCAAGACGCGCCTTGCCCACCGCGACAATGACATGGACAAGCTGGGTAGAATGCATGGGTTCGCCCAATGGGCTGCCGTTCACCCGAACAAACAGATTTGGAATGCGGCTGGTGTCGCTTTTTACGAGCACTTGTTCGACGATGACATCGACGCTGATGCGGTCATGGCATGGATCTCGCCTCAAGTAAGGCAAACTGTTCTGGGGCTGTGGCAATACATGTTGCCCGCAGAGCGATTTGCGAGTGTTGCTCGATCTGCCGAACGCATTCCGTTTTCTCATCAGAAAGAATGTGAAACCGCAATAGCTCTCGTAGCAGAGCAGGGGCCCGATCGCTAAATGTCAGTCCGCCGTCTCGCAGATGCAAGCGTCCAGCCAGCCACCTTCGCCTTCAACCGGGCGAATGCGGCGGTTGCGAAGCAATGGATCAAGAAATATCCGAAGGGCCGGGAGCAGTCGGCGATCATTCCCTTGCTGATGATTGCGCAGGAGCAGGAAGGCTGGGTCACCAAGGCGGCGATCGAGACGATTTCGGACATGCTCGGCATGCCGCGCATTCGCGGGCTCGAAGTCGCGACCTTCTACACGCAGTACCAGCTCAATCCGGTCGGCACGCGCGCGCATATCCAGGTCTGCGGCACCACGCCCTGCATGCTGCGCGGCTCGGAAGCGCTGATGGATGTGTGCCGCTCGAAAATCCATCACGACCAGTTCCACACCAACGACAAGGGCACGCTGTCGTGGGAGGAGGTCGAATGCCTCGGCGCCTGCGTCAACGCGCCGATGGTGATGGTTTTCAAGGACACGTTCGAGGATCTGACGCCTGAGCGGCTGGCCGAAATCATCGATCTTTATGATGCAGGCAAGGGGGCCTCGGTTCCCACGGGACCGCAAAACGGCAGAACCGGCTCGGAGCCGGCGCCTGGCCTGACGACGCTGAAGAGCGAAAAGGCGATCCTCAAAGCGACGCGCGACAAGGAAGCCAGGGCGGCGAGCAAGGCTGCCCACGCGGCGCCCGACGCGATCATTGCAGCGCCTGTTCCGGCGCCTGCCGCTCCTGCAGCGGCCGCCCCGGTCGCGCCATCCAACGCCGGCAAGCCGAAGACCGATGCGCCGGAAACCAGCTCGGCGTTGAAGTCGCCCTCCAGGGCCAAGGTTGCACCGGCGGCGGAAAAAGCGGCGAGCGTCCCGGCGCCCCTGCATTCGGCCGCCAACGCCAACACCGCGGCGCCTGAAGTCGAGAAGGTCGCCAAGCAGCGTAATGGCTCGAAGACCACCTCCACGCCGGCAGCTGCCTTCATCGCTCCGGAATTCAAGGCGCCAGCGGCCAAGGCCCCGGTGGCCCCGGCCGTCAAGGCGCCGACAGCCAGACCCGCAAAGCCGTCGCTCGAGGACAAGAACCGTCCGGCCGGAATCGACAGGCCGGCCGCGGTCGACGATCTCAAGCTGATCTCGGGCATCGGCCCGAAGATCGAGGGCATCCTTCATTCGCTTGGCATCTTCACCTTCACACAGGTCGCATCCTGGAATAAGGCCGAGCGCGACTGGGTGGATGGATATCTCGCTTTCCAGGGCCGCATCGAGCGCGACGACTGGGGCAAGCAGGCCAAGGCGCTCGCCAAGGGCGGCGTCGCCGAATACATCCGCGTCTTCGGCAAGGAGCCACGTTGATGGCTGAAGCGCAAAGCACCGGATCTTTGCTGTCGCTGCGCAGTATTGTCATCGGCGTTATCTGCATCGCTGCTGCCAACATCCTTCTGGAGGGGCTCCGGCGCCTCGTCGAATTGCCGTTTTCGGATATCCTGGAATCGATGGCCGCGACCGGCATGGGCGTGCTGGTGTGGTTCTCGATCGTCTTCCGGGGAAAGAGGTAAGTCATGCTGGCCGACAAAGACCGCATCTTCAACAACATCTACGGCCTCTTCGACAAGTCGCTGGCCGGCGCGATGGCGCGCGGCGCCTGGGACAACACGCCCGGCATCATCGCCAAGGGGCGCGAGTGGATCGTCAACGAGATGAAGGCGTCCGGCCTGCGTGGCCGCGGCGGCGCCGGATTCCCGACCGGGCTGAAATGGTCGTTCATGCCCAAGCAAAGCGACGGAAGGCCGAGCTATCTCGTTGTGAACGCCGACGAATCCGAGCCGGGCACGTGCAAGGATCGCGACATCCTGCGCAACGATCCGCACACGCTGGTCGAGGGCTCGTTCATCGCCGGCTTCGCCATGGGCGCGGTCGCCGCCTACATCTATGTGCGCGGCGAGTTCATCCGCGAGCGCGAAGCGCTGCAGCGCGCCATCGACGAGGCCTATGAGGCCAGGCTGATCGGCAAGAACAACACGTCCGGATACGATTTCGACATCTACATGCATCACGGCGCCGGCGCCTATATATGTGGCGAGGAAACAGCACTTCTCGAAAGCCTCGAAGGCAAGAAGGGCCAGCCCCGGCTGAAGCCGCCATTCCCAGCCAATGTCGGCTTGTACGGTTGTCCGACTACCGTGAACAATGTCGAGTCAATCGCGGTCGCGCCGACCATTTTGCGCCGTGGCGCCGCCTGGTTCTCGTCCTTTGGCCGGCCCAACAATGTCGGCACCAAGCTGTTTTGCATCTCGGGTCACGTCAACAATCCGTGCACCGTCGAAGAGGCGATGTCGATCCCGTTCCGCGAGCTGATCGAAACCCATTGCGGCGGCATTCGCGGCGGCTGGGACAATCTCCTGGCGGTCATTCCGGGCGGCGCTTCGGTGCCGCTGGTGCCGGCCGAGCAGATCATCGATGCGCCGATGGATTTCGATGCTTTGCGCGACCTGAAATCCGGCCTCGGCACGGCGGCTGTCATCGTCATGGACAAATCGACCGATATCGTGAAGGCGATCGCCAGGCTTTCCTATTTCTACAAGCATGAGAGCTGCGGCCAGTGCACGCCATGCCGCGAAGGCACCGGCTGGATGTGGCGGGTGATGGAGCGGCTGGTGCGCGGCGAGGCGCAGAAGCGCGAGATCGACATGCTGCTCGACGTCACCAAACAGGTGGAGGGTCATACGATCTGCGCGCTGGGCGATGCCGCGGCATGGCCGATCCAGGGCCTGATGCGGCATTTCCGCGGCGAGGTGGAGCGGCGCATCGACGAGTTTTCGCGCAACGCGCACCGGGCCGAACCGGTGATGGTGGCTGCTGAGTAGATTGAAATCGGGCGCAAGCCCCGGACGGAAATATAGGGGCGGGGCTGACGAAGAAACGACCAGGAGATGTCTATGGCGCCCTATTCGAACCCTTTGATGCCCAATTTGGACCAGCTTGAGAAGATGAACCAGGATTTGACCAGGATGATGCCGAAGGAGATGGCCAGCGCCGTCAACCTTCTCGCGCATCCTGTCGCGGGTGCCGCCGCGATGTCGGCGCTGGGCTTTGGCCTTGCCAACCATGCCTTTGGCGTGTGGCTAGGCGCCTTGTCGGGTGCTGCCGAGGCATCGCAGCGGATTTTCCAGCCGATCATCGACGATTTCGAACAGCGCAGCCAAGGGTTGGCCGAGACCGCCCCCGCCACCAAGGCGCGCGCGGCGACCAGAACCCTGATCGCCGAGGCGCAGACTTTTGCCCAGGATGTGACCGATATTGCCGCTCGCACCGTCGATGCCGAGCCGGAGAAGACCGAGGCCGTCGCCGAAGGCGCGACGATCGGATTGATGCCGGAGGATTTCAGACAGCCCAAGGCCGTGGCGCGTCCGGCCAAGCCGTCGGATCTCAAGGCGATCACCGGCGTTGGGCCGAAGCTGGAAAAGGTGCTGAACGGCCTCGGCATCTGGACCTTTGCCCAGATCGCCGCCTGGGCGCCGGAAGAGATCGCCTGGGTCGAGGACTACCTGTCGCTCACCGGCCGCATCGGCCGCGACGAGTGGACCCGCCAGGCCGCGGCGCTGACGCTGGCTGCCAAGGCGAAGAAGTAGGGGGGGCAGGCATGGATATCCACGACAGGAGCGATGTTCTCGATGTGCGCAATGCCATCGTCAGCAACTCCAGATTTGACGATGTGAACTTGTCGAACACGCAGTTTCACAACGTCGACCTGTCGGCGGCCGTTGTGGACGACGCGAACCTCTCGGACGCGTTTTTCAGCAATGTGAATATGAGCAATTTGAAGATAGAAAACGCTGAAGTCGCCGGCATGATGATCAATGGCATCAGGCTGAGCGATCTGTTTCAGGCATATGAGACGGCGCAGACCGCCGGGGGCAATTGATGGCAAAGCTCAAGGTCGACGGGAAAGAGATCACTGTACCCGACCACTACACGCTGCTGCAGGCGGCCGAGGACGCCGGCGCGGAAGTGCCGCGCTTCTGCTTCCATGAGCGGCTGTCGATCGCCGGCAATTGCCGCATGTGCCTGATCGAGGTGAAGGGCGGGCCGCCCAAACCGCAGGCCTCCTGCGCCATGAATGTGCGCGACCTGCGTCCGGGTCCGAATGGCGAGGCGCCTGAAATCTTCACCAACACGCCGATGGTCAAGAAGGCCCGCGAAGGCGTGATGGAATTCCTTTTGATCAACCATCCGCTGGATTGCCCGATCTGCGACCAGGGCGGCGAATGCGACCTGCAGGACCAGGCGATGGCCTTCGGCGTCGATTCCTCGCGCTATCACGAGAACAAGCGCGCGGTCGAAGACAAGTATATCGGCCCATTGGTCAAGACGGTTATGAACCGCTGCATCCACTGCACGCGCTGCGTTCGCTTCACCACGGAAGTTGCGGGCATTTCCGAGCTTGGCCTGATCGGCCGCGGCGAGGATGCCGAGATCACCACCTATCTCGAAAGCGCCATGACCTCGGAGCTGCAGGGCAATGTCATCGACCTCTGCCCGGTCGGCGCGCTGACCTCCAAGCCTTTCGCCTTTCAGGCACGGCCGTGGGAGCTGACCAAGACAGAATCCATCGACGTCATGGACGCCGTCGGCTCGGCAATCCGCGTCGACAGCCGCGGCCGCGAGGTGATGCGCATCCTGCCGCGCGTCAATGAGGCGGTCAACGAGGAGTGGATTTCCGACAAGACCCGCTTCATCTGGGACGGATTGCGCACGCAGCGCCTCGACCGCCCCTATGTCCGCAAGGACGGAAAGCTGGCGCCGGCCAGCTGGGCCGAAGCGTTCGTTGCGATCAGGGATGCGGTGTCGAATGCTGCGCCCGAGAAAATCGGCGCGATTTCGGGCGATCTTGCCGCCGTCGAGGAAATCTACGCACTGAAGCAGCTTATGGCTGCGTTGGGCTCAAGGAACACCGATTGCCGCCAGGACGGCGCCGCACTCGATCCGGCGCTCGGCCGCGCCAGCTACATCTTCAACCCGACCATCGAGGGCATCGAGCAGGCCGACGCGGTGCTGATCATCGGCGCCAATCCGCGCTTCGAGGCCTCGGTGCTCAATGCCCGCATCCGCAAGCGCTGGCGGATCGGCAATCTGCCGGTCGGCGTCATCGGCGAGGTCGGCGACACGCGTTACGACTACGAACAGCTCGGCGCCGGTCCGGAGTCCTTGAAAGATCTGGCCGACGGCAATGGCAAGTTCTTCCAGGTGCTGAAGAAGGCGACGCATCCTCTGATCATCGTCGGCCAGGGCGCGCTGTCGCGTGCCGACGGCGCGGCGGTGCTCGGCCAGGCGGCGAAACTCGCCACGGCCGTCAACGCTGCGCGCGCCGACTGGAACGGCTTTGCCGTGCTGCACACTGCGGCCGCGCGCGTCGGCGGTCTCGATGTCGGCTTCGTGCCTGGCAAGGGCGGCAAGAACGTTGCCGGCATGCTGGGGGAGAGCGAGGTTCTGTTCCTGCTCGGCGCCGACGAGGTCGACATGTCCAAGACCGGCGGCGCCTTCGTCGTCTATGTCGGCACGCATGGCGACGCCGGTGCGCACCGCGCCAATGTCATCCTGCCGGGAGCCGCCTACACCGAAAAGTCCGGCACCTATGTCAACACCGAGGGACGCGTGCAGCAGACCAACCGCGCGGGCTTCGCGCCGGGCGACGCGCGCGAAGACTGGGCGATCCTGAGGGCATTGTCCGATGTGCTGGGCAAGAAACTACCCTTCGATTCGCTGCAGCAGTTGCGCGCCAAACTTTATGGCGAATACCCGCATCTCGCCCGCATCGATCATGTCGAAGCCGGCAATGCCGATGACGTCGCCAAGGTGGCGAAGCTCGGCGGGCGGCTGAACAAGGGCACTTTCACCTCGCCGGTCACGGATTTCTATCTGACCAACCCGATCGCGCGGGCCTCCGCCGTCATGGCGGAATGCTCGGCGCTGGCGAAAAACGGCTTCAGGCAGGCGGCAGAGTAGACATGGACACCTTCTTCTCCTTCTACGTGCTGCCGACGCTGATCATCCTTTTAAAGTCGGTCGTGCTGATCGTCGTTTTGCTGATCGGGGTTGCCTACCTGCTTTACGCCGACCGCAAGATCTGGGCGGCGGTGCAATTGCGCCGCGGCCCGAACGTCGTCGGCCCGTGGGGCACGCTGCAGGCTTTCGCCGATCTGCTGAAATTCGTCTTCAAGGAACCGGTCATTCCGTCCGGCGCCAACAAGGGCGTGTTCCTGCTGGCGCCGCTGGTGTCGGCCGTGCTGGCAATCTCGGCCTGGGCGGTCATTCCCGTCAATGCGGGCTGGGGGATCGCCAACGTCAATGTCGGCATCCTCTACGTCTTCGCCATCTCCTCGCTCGAGGTCTATGGCGTGATCATGGGCGGCTGGGCGTCCAACTCGAAATACCCGTTCCTCGGCGCGCTGCGCTCGGCGGCGCAGATGGTGTCCTACGAAGTCTCGATCGGCTTCGTCATCGTCACCGTGCTGCTCTGCGTCGGCTCGCTCAACCTGTCGGACATCGTGCTGTCGCAGCAGGATGGGCTGGGCACCAAGCTTGGCCTGCCCAACAGCTTCCTCGACTGGCACTGGCTGGCGCTGTTCCCGATGTTCGTCATTTTCTTCATCTCGGCGCTGGCCGAGACCAACCGCCCGCCCTTCGACCTGGTGGAAGCCGAGTCGGAACTCGTCGCCGGTCATATGGTCGAATACTCCTCGACGCCGTTCCTGTTGTTCTTCCTCGGCGAATACGTCGCCGTGGTGATGATGTGCGCGCTGGCCACCATCCTGTTCCTCGGCGGCTGGCTGCCGCCCTTCGACTTCGCCCCCTTCACCTGGGTGCCCGGCGTGATCTGGTTCGTGCTCAAGATCTGCCTGATGTTCTTCATGTTCTCGATGGTGAAGGCCTTCGTGCCGCGCTACCGCTACGACCAGCTGATGCGGCTCGGCTGGAAAGTATTTTTGCCGATCTCGCTGTTCATGGTCGTTGCCACCGCGGCCTTCCTCAAGATCACGGGGATGGCGTGATGGGCGATTTCACCCTTGGTTTTTTGGGAGCAGTTGCCGGCGTAGTCGTGGCGTTGTTCGGCAATCTGGTCGTGCTTCCTTACGTCTTGCGGCAACAGGAACAAAGGTTGGCAGCAAACTATCGAGCCCCGGTGTTTAGCTGGGACAAGCAGAAATTGGCTGCTCTGACGACACTTGCTTACCGTTTCCTGATGCCTGTTTTGTTTGGGTTTGTCGGCGCCATCGCTGCAATACAGATTTTTGGGGGTGCCGAATGAGTGCGCTTGCTCAAGCCGCAAAATCGCTGCTGCTGCAGGATTTCGTCAGCGCCTTCTTCCTGTCGATGCGCCAGTTCTTCGCGCCGAAGGAGACGATCAACTATCCGCACGAGAAAGGGCCGACCAGCCCGCGCTTCCGTGGCGAGCACGCGCTGCGCCGCTATCCCAATGGCGAGGAACGCTGCATCGCCTGCAAATTGTGCGAAGCGATCTGTCCGGCGCAGGCGATCACCATCGAGGCCGGCCCGCGCCGCAATGACGGCACGCGCCGCACCGTGCGCTACGACATAGACATGGTGAAGTGCATCTATTGCGGCTTCTGCCAGGAAGCCTGCCCGGTCGACGCTATCGTCGAGGGGCCGAATTTCGAGTTCGCGACGGAGACGCGCGAAGAGCTTTACTACGACAAGGACAGGCTGCTGGCGAATGGCGACCGCTGGGAGCGCGAACTGGCGCGCAACATCTCGCTGGACTCGCCCTACCGCTGACATTTGACGCATGGACGGGGCGAGGGGCCTCGTCTAAGGACAACGCAACTTGCCGGCCGGAGGCGGTCGCAGAAATCAAACAGGACGGATGTCCTGTTTGGACAGGAACCCGGGGGATCCCCAATGCTGAGTGGACTAGAGGCGGCCTTTTTCTACCTCTTCGCCTTTGTCGCGGTGGCGTCGGCCTTCATGGTCATTTCGTCGCGCAACCCCGTGCATTCCGTGCTGTTCCTGATCCTGACCTTCTTCAACGCCGCCGGCCTGTTCATGCTGACCGGCGCCGAGTTCCTGGCGATGATCCTGCTTGTCGTCTATGTCGGCGCGGTCATGGTGCTGTTCCTGTTCGTCGTCATGATGCTCGATGTCGACTTCGCCGAGATGAAGGAAGGCGCCCTGCAATATGCGCCGATCGGCGCGCTGGTCGGGCTGATCCTGGCGGCCGAGCTGATCGTGGTGCTCGGCGGCTACACCTTCGCGCCGCAACTGGCCTCGACGGTCTCCAAACCCATCCCGGATCTTGCCGCGCGGACAAACACCGCAGCACTCGGCGACATCCTCTATACCGACTACCTCTACTACTTCCAGATTTCGGGCCTCATCCTGCTGGTCGCCATGATCGGCGCCATCGTGCTGACGCTGCGCCACAAGGAAGGGATCAAGCGGCAGTCGATCGCAGCCCAGGTCGGCCGCACGCCGGCGACAGGCATGGAAATCCGCAAGGTCAAGTCGGGCGAGGGGCTCTGAGATGGTCGTCGGCATCGCACATTACCTGACCGTATCGGCGATCCTGTTCACGCTGGGCGTGTTCGGCATCTTCCTGAACCGCAGGAACATCATCGTCATCCTGATGTCGATCGAGCTGATCCTTTTGGCGGTCAACATCAATTTCGTTGCCTTCTCGGCGGCATTGGGCGATCTCGTCGGCCAGGTGTTTGCCCTGTTCGTGCTGACGGTCGCGGCCGCCGAAGCGGCCATCGGTCTTGCCATTCTCGTCGTCTTCTTCCGCAACCGCGGCTCGATCGCGGTCGAAGACGTGAACCAGATGAAGGGTTGACGGGGCTAACATGTATCAAGCGATCGTCTTCCTTCCGCTGCTCGGCTTCCTGATCGTCGGCCTGTTCGGCAATTCGCTGGGCGCCAAGGCATCGGAATACATCACCTCGGGCTTCCTGGTGATCTCGGCCGTGCTGTCCTGGGTCGCCTTCTTCTCCGTCGGCTTCGGCGAGGGCGAGGTGTTCACCGTGCCGGTACTGCGCTGGATCCAATCCGGCGGGCTCGACGCGTCCTGGGCGCTCAAGATCGATACGCTGACGGTGGTCATGCTGGTGGTGGTCAACACGGTGTCGGCGCTGGTCCACATCTATTCGATCGGCTACATGCACCACGATCCGAACCGGCCCCGCTTCTTTGCCTATCTGTCGCTGTTCACCTTCGCCATGCTGATGCTGGTGACGGCCGACAATCTGGTGCAGATGTTCTTCGGCTGGGAAGGGGTGGGTCTCGCCTCCTATTTGCTGATCGGCTTCTGGTACAAGAAGCCGTCGGCCAATGCCGCTGCGATCAAGGCCTTCGTCGTCAACCGCGTCGGCGATTTCGGCTTTGCGCTCGGCATTTTCGGCGTCTTCGTTTTGTTCGGCTCGGTCAATCTCGGCACCATCTTCGCCAATGCCGCGACGTTCATTCCGGCTGAAGGCGCACCACAAGGCGCCGCCGTGCTGACCTTCCTCGGCTATGCGCTGGACAAGCAGGCGGCCATGACCATCGTCTGCCTGCTGCTGTTCATGGGCGCTATGGGCAAGTCGGCGCAGGTGCCGCTGCACACCTGGCTGCCGGACGCCATGGAAGGCCCGACCCCGGTCTCGGCACTGATCCATGCCGCCACCATGGTGACGGCCGGCGTGTTCATGCTGGCGCGGCTGTCGCCGCTGTTCGAACTGTCGCATTCGGCGCTGACCGTGGTGACCTTCATCGGCGCCTTCACCGCCTTCTTCGCGGCGACCGTCGGCCTGGTCCAGAACGACATCAAGCGCGTCATCGCCTATTCGACCTGTTCGCAGCTCGGCTACATGTTCGTGGCGCTCGGCGTCGGCGCCTATGGCGCGGCGATTTTCCATCTGTTCACGCACGCCTTCTTCAAGGCGCTGCTGTTCCTGGGCTCGGGCTCGGTCATCCATGCCGTCTCCGACGAGCAGGACATGCGCAAGATGGGCGGCCTGCGGAAGCTCATTCCGAAGACCTACTGGATGATGGTGATCGGCACGCTGGCGCTGACCGGCGTCGGCATTCCGGTGACCGTCATCGGCACCGCCGGCTTCTTCTCCAAGGATGCCATCATCGAGGCTGCCTTTGCCGGCCACAATTCGGTCGCCGGCCTCGCTTTTGTCCTGCTGGTCATCGCCGCCTGCTTCACCTCCTTCTACTCCTGGCGGCTGATCTTCATGACCTTCCACGGCGAGCCGCGGGCGAGCCACGACGTCATGCACCATGTCCATGAATCGCCGCCGGTGATGCTGGTGCCGCTGTTCATCCTGGCCGCGGGCGCGCTGTTTGCCGGCGTTATCTTTCATGGCGCCTTCATCGGCGAAGGCTATGCCGAATTCTGGAAGGCGTCGCTGTTCACGCTGCCGGACAACCACATCCTGCACGACATCCATGAATTGCCGCTGTGGGTCGAGCTGGCACCGTTCGTCGCCATGGTCATCGGCTTTGCAGTCGCCTGGAAGTTCTACATCCGCTCGCCGGAACTGCCCCGGAGTGTCGCCGCCAACCATCGGCTGCTCTATGCCTTCCTGCTCAACAAATGGTACTTTGACGAGCTCTACGACGTCCTGTTCGTGCGGCCGGCAAAGGCGCTGGGCAGGTTCTTGTGGAAGACCGGCGACGGCACCATCATCGACGGGCTCGGTCCTGACGGCATTTCGGCGCGCGTCGTCGATGTCACCGACCGCGTCGTCAAGCTGCAGACCGGCTACCTCTATCACTATGCCTTCGCCATGCTGATCGGCGTGGCCGCACTCGTCACCTGGATGATGCTCTGATGACCGCCTGGCCAATCCTCTCGCTGGTCACCTTCCTGCCGCTGGTCGGTGTGCTGCTGATCCTGTTCATCAGGGATGACAGCCCGAATGCGCGTCGCAACATCCGCGCCATCGCGTTCACGACGACGGCGGCCACCTTCATCATCTCGCTGTTCATCTGGACCGGCTTCGACAATTCGCAGGCCGGCTTCCAGTTCGTCGAGAAGTTTGCCTGGCTGGATTCCGGCATCTCCTACCATATGGGCGTCGACGGCATTTCGATGCTGTTCGTCATCCTCACGACGTTCCTGATGCCGCTCTGCATCCTGGCGTCGTGGGAAGCGATCGACACGCGGGTCAAGGCCTACATGATTGCCTTCCTGCTATTGGAAACGCTGATGATCGGCGTGTTCTGCGCGCTCGACATCGTGCTGTTCTACGTCTTCTTCGAGGCCGGCCTGATTCCGATGTTCATCATCATCGGCGTCTGGGGCGGCAAGCGCCGCGTCTACGCCTCGTTCAAGTTCTTCCTCTATACGCTCGCCGGCTCGGTGCTGATGCTGCTCGCCATCATGGCGATGTTCTTCCAGGCGGGCACCACCGACATCCCGACGCTGCTGACCCACAACTTCCCGGCCCACATGCAGACATGGCTATTTCTAGCCTTCTTCGCCTCCTTCGCGGTGAAGATGCCGATGTGGCCGGTGCACACCTGGCTGCCCGATGCGCATGTCGAAGCGCCGACGGCGGGCTCGGTGATCCTGGCGGGCATACTGTTGAAAATGGGCGGGTACGGCTTCCTGCGCTTCTCCCTGCCGATGTTCCCGCTGGCGTCGGAAATGTTCGCACCGCTGGTGTTCACGCTGTCGGTCGTCGCCATCATCTACACCTCGCTGGTGGCGCTGATGCAGGAGGACATGAAGAAGCTGATCGCCTATTCCTCCGTCGCCCATATGGGCTTCGTCACCATGGGCATCTTCGCCATGAACCAGGAAGGCGTGCAGGGCGCGATCTTCCAGATGCTGAGCCACGGCCTCGTCTCGGGCGCACTGTTCCTGTGCGTCGGCGTCATTTACGACCGCATGCACACGCGAGAGATCGACGCCTATGGCGGCTTGGTCAACAACATGCCGAAATACGCAACCGTGTTCCTGATCTTCACCATGGCCAATGTCGGCTTGCCGGGCACGTCAGGTTTCGTTGGCGAGTTCCTGACCATGCTCGGCGTGTTCCGGGTCAACACCTGGGTGGCTTTCTTCGCCGCCACCGGCGTCATCCTGTCGGCGGCCTACGCGCTCTGGCTCTACCGCCGGGTGATCTTCGGCGCGCTGACCAAGGAAAGCCTGAAGGGCCTGCTCGATCTGTCGACGCGCGAGAAGGCAATCATCTACCCGCTGGTCGTGCTGGTCATCTTCTTCGGCGTTTATCCCGCTCCCGTCTTCGATGCCACGGCCCAGTCGGTCAAGGCGCTCGTCACCAATGTCACCGCATCCATCGGCGCCGCGCAGACCGCGGCGGCGAACTGACCAGAGGTTTTGCGAACCATGACGCCGGACCTTTACTCCAGCCTTTCGCTCTCGACGCCGGAGCTGATCCTCGCCATCGGCGCGCTGGCGCTGTTGATGGTCGGCGCCTATTCGCGCGCCAACACTGCCATTCTGGTGACCGGCCTTGCCGTCGCCGTGCTGGTGATCGCAGGCCTATGGCTGATCTTTCCCACGGGGCAGGGGAGCGCCTACGGCAACGCCTTCATCCAGGATCCGTTCTCCCGCTTCATGAAGGTGCTGTCGCTGATCGGTTCGGCGGTGACGCTGGTGATGTCGATGCGCTTCGCCAGGCAGGAGCATTTCGACAAGTTCGAATACCCGGTGCTGATCCTGTTGTGCACGCTCGGCATGATGCTGATGATCTCGGCCAACGGCATGATCGGGCTCTATCTCGGCCTCGAACTGCAGTCGCTGGCGATTTACGTGCTGGCGGCGATCAATCGCGACAATCTGCGTTCGACCGAGGCCGGTTTGAAGTATTTTGTGCTCGGCGCGCTGTCGTCGGGCATGCTGCTTTACGGAATCAGCCTCATTTACGGCTACACCGGCAATGTCGGCTTCCAGGAAATCGCCTCGGCGCTTGGCAGCGGTGAGCGCCAGCTCGGCCTCGTCGTCGGCCTGGTTTTCGTTTTGGCCGGTCTTGCCTTCAAGATTTCCGCGGTGCCGTTCCACATGTGGACGCCCGATGTCTACGAGGGCGCGCCGACGCCGGTCACCGCCTTCCTGGCGGCTGCCCCCAAAATGGCGGCAATGGCGCTGATCGTGCGCGTCACCATGGGCGCCTTCAAGCCGATCGCTTCCGACTGGCAGCAGATCATCGTCTTCATCTCGATCGCCTCGATGGCGCTCGGCTCCTTCGCCGCGATCGGCCAAACCAACATCAAGCGGCTGATGGCGTACTCCTCGATCGGCCATATGGGCTACGCGCTGGTCGGCCTAGCCGCCAACAGCCAGGCCGGCGTGCGCGGCGTCGCCATCTACATGCTGATCTATCTCGTCATGACGCTCGGCACCTTCGCCTTCATCCTCGCCATGCGGCGCAAGGAAGGCAATGTCGAGCAGATCAGCGATCTCGCCGGTCTGTCGTCGACCAACCCGATCATGGCGACGATCCTGACCATCCTGATGTTCTCGCTGGCCGGCATCCCGCCGCTCGCCGGTTTCTGGGGGAAATGGTACGTGTTCCTCGCCGCCATCAACGCCAACCTCTATGCGCTGGCGATCATCGGCGTGCTGGCCTCCGTAGTGGGCGCGTTCTACTATCTGCGCATCATCAAGATCATGTGGTTCGACGAACCGGCCGGCGGCTTCGTGCCGATGGCGAGCGAACTGCGCCTCGTGCTTGGCATCTCCGGCGCTTTCGTGCTGTTCTATGTGTTGATCGGCGGTCCGATCGCGACCTACGCCGAAGCCGCCGCCAAGACATTTTTCTGACCGGATGGCATTTCGGCTGGCTCCAACCTCTGAGACGGAAGGGTTCCGGCTCGAGGCGCATGACAGTGTGGGTTCCACCAACACGCTGGCGCTGGACCATGCAAGGGCAGGCGATCCCGGCAAATTGTGGGTCGTTTCCAAGAAGCAGGAAAGCGGCCGTGGCCGCCGCGGCAGGGCCTGGGTATCGCCCGAGGGCAATCTGGCGGCGACATTGCTGGTCATCACCGGCGGTGAGTTGCGTCTGGCGGCGACGCTGGGCTTCGTCGCCGGCCTGTCGCTGGCCGATGCGCTCGACGCCGTGGTGCCGAAGGGCAGGATCGCTATCGGCCTCGACGGCGCCAGCCAGGGGCAGAATCGCTTCGAGCTGAAATGGCCGAACGATGTGCTGGCCTCCGGCGCCAAGCTGGCCGGCATCCTGCTGGAATCGGCCATTCTCGATGGCGGCCGTTTCGCGGTGGCGGTGGGCATCGGCGTCAATGTGGTGGCGCATCCGCCGGATTTGCCGTATCCGGCGACATCGCTTCAGGCGCTGGGCGCGACATGCGACGCCGAAACGCTGTTCTTGGCGCTGTCTGATGCCTGGACCGACAATGCCCGGCTGTGGGATGACGGACGCGGGCTCGACGCCATCCGGCGTCGCTGGCTATCGCGCGCGGCGGGGCTTGGCGGCGAGGTTGCTGTCAGGATTGACGGGAATGTGGTGCGCGGTACCTTCGAAACCATTGACGCGGACTGCCGTTTCGTGATCCGCGATGATGAGGGGTCGGTCGTGACGGTAGCCGCCGGCGACGTGCATTTCGGCGCCGTCGCGTCGGCAAAGATTTAGGGGCTGGCCGCAAGGGCCGGGAAGGGAAAATTGATGGCGAAAGCGCAAAACGCCGAACTCGTCTTCGTGCCGCTCGGCGGCGTCGGCGAGATCGGCATGAACTTCGCCCTTTACGGCTATGGGCCGCCTAGCGCGCGCGAGTGGATCGTCGTCGATGTCGGCGTGACTTTTCCCGATGCGGCGCATCCTGGCGTCGACCTGATCCTGCCCGATACGCGCTTCATCGAGGAGAACCTCGCCGGCCTGCGCGGCATCATCATCACCCACGCGCATGAAGACCATTACGGGGCGCTGCTCGACATCTGGCCGAAGCTGAAGGCGCCGGTGTGGATGACACCGTTCAGCGCCGGACTGCTGGACGCCAAGCGCCAGGGCGAGCAGGGCGCGCCGAAGAAAATTCCGGTGACGATCTACCGGGCAGGCGAAACATTCACTGTCGGCCCGTTCTCGATCGAGGCCATTCCGGTGGCGCACTCGATCCCCGAGCCGATGTCGCTGGCGATCACCTCGCCGGCCGGCACCGTCATCCATACCGGCGACTGGAAGATCGATCCGGAACCGACGATCGGTCCGAAAACCGACGAGGCGCGGTTTCGCGCCTATGGCGACAAGGGCGTTCTGGCGCTGGTCTGCGATTCCACCAATGCGCTGCGCGAAGGCGAATCGCCGTCGGAAGTGGCGGTGGGCGAAGGCCTCAGGGGCGTCATCCAGAGCGCTGTCGGCCGTGTCGCCGTCACCACCTTCTCTTCCAATGTCGGGCGCATCGTCTCGATCGCCAAGGCGGCGCGCGATGCCGGCCGCCAGTGCCTGGTGCTCGGCCGCTCGCTGAAGCGGGTCATCGATGTCGCCGGCGAGCTCGGCTACATGGACGGGCTGCCGGAGTTCATCGCCGAAGAGGATTTCGGCTTCATCCCGCGCGAGAACCTCGTCATCATCTGCACCGGCAGCCAGGGCGAGGCGCTGGCGGCACTGGCAAAACTTTCGCGCGACGAGATGAAATCGGTGTCGCTGACGGCCGGCGACACGGTGGTGTTTTCCTCACGCACCATTCCCGGCAACGAGAAGGCGATCCTCGAGATCAAGAACCGCCTCATCGACCTCGGCATCAAGATCATCGAGGATGGCGACGCGCTTGTGCATGTCTCCGGCCATCCCCGCCGCAGCGAATTGCGCAGGATGTATGAATGGGTGCGGCCGCAGATCGGCGTTCCCGTGCACGGCGAAGCCGCGCATCTGGTGGCGCAGGGGTCGCTGATGTCGACGTCGGGCATCGGCCAGGTGGCGCAAGTGCGCGACGGCGACATGCTGCGGCTGGCGCCGGGTCCGGCCACGATCATCGACCAGGTGCCGTTCGGCCGCATCTACAAGGACGGCAGGCTGATCGGCACCGACCAGGCGATGGGCATACGCGACCGGCGCAAGCTATCCTTTGCCGGCCATGTCGCGGTCAATGTCGTGCTCGACGACAAATATGAGCTCGCCGGCGATCCCGATCTGGTCGCCATCGGCGTCGCCGAGGCCGATGCCCGTGGCGAAAACATGGAAGATCTGATGCTCGACGCGGCCGTCGGCGCGGTCGACTCGATCCCTCGCCAGCGCCGCAAGGACCTCGATCTGGTGCAGGAAGCGGTGC